>JAITCJ010000168.1 GCA_031283145.1 Holophagales bacterium
CAATTGACATTGAACGCTAAAGCGCCAAAGTTTTTGAAAAACAGGGAAACCCTGATTTTTCAAAAACTTGCGGGCGGCGATTGCTCGCCGCCATACCAACCTGCAATCAAACGTAATGCTGTTTGATTGCAGGTTGGTATGAGCATCCGGTACACGGTCGTCTCGTGAACCTTCCGCCCCAGCCTCGCCTCCAGCACGGCCTTTATCTCGCCCGCCACAAGTACCGACGCGTCGCCGGCTGCCTTGAGGAAACCCCCGAGGAACTCGGCCTCCTCCCCGACGGTCATAATCTGGCGGCGCCTCCCGCCGCACGCACCCTCGCGCAACGCCCCCGCCCCGTCGCGGATGAACGCGGCCTGCGCTGCCATGACAGTGCGCTCGCACAGGCCGAGGGCCGCGGCTATCTCCCCGGGCCCGCATGCCGCGCTCCACGCGCAGCCAGACGCAGAGGAAGCGCAACAGCTCCTAGCCCTTCGGTCTCCGTCTGCCGAACTCCGCCAGCTCGGCGAGCCTTCCCTACGGTATCGGTTTTGGCGGCCGCATGGCGCCTCCTTCAAAACCGATTTTACATTACGGCAGACTTGATTGCAAGTTGGTATAAACTATAGAAGGAATGACAACAAAAAGTGGAACTGCTATAATAGCGCAAGAATGATCAACTTTAAAAGTTACACAGATTTAACTTCCATGCGCCATATTTAAATCACGGCTCCGTCATTCTCGGAGGCTAAGGAGGATCAATATGCGATTGATTCTAACATCTATAATAGCTCTCAGCACCATCGTTGGTCTTCAGGCTCAGGCTGTCAAGGTTGACAGCAAGCTGCCTGAGTACAAAAAGGTGGCCGGCGTGACCGGGAATCTCAACTCTGTTGGCAGCGACACACTGAACAACCTGATGGCGTTCTGGGTTGAAGCGTTCTGCAAACAATACCCCAACGTCAAAATCCAGGTGGAAGGCAAAGGATCGGGCACAGCTCCGCCCGCCCTGATCGAAGGAACCGCTCAGCTTGGCCCGATGAGCCGAGAAATGAAGAGCGAGGAAATTGATCAGTTTGAGAAGAAATATGGTTACAAACCGACCATGATTGCCGTCGCTATTGACGCCCTGGCTGTGTTTGTCCATAAAGACAATCCCGTCAAAGAATTCAGCTTGCAGAAATTAGACGGCGTCTTCTCCAAAACCTTTAAGAGCGGCCACAGCGACGTAAGGACCTGGGATCAGGCTGGCGCTCAAGGCGATTTCCAGGGACGCCCGATTTCTCTGTACGGGCGCAACAGCGCTTCAGGCACCTACGGCTACTTTAAAGAACACGCTCTTTTCAAGGGCGACTACAAGGATACCGTCAAGGAACAGCCGGGTTCATCTTCTGTTGTCCAGAGCGTATCCACGGATAAATTTGGAATCGGTTACAGCGGTCTTGGCTATCTAACCTCCGGCGTCAGGGCCGTGTCCATCGCCGCCGCTGAAAATGGCAGAGCTTTCTCCGCTACTTATGAAAACGCGCTCAGCGGCGATTACCCGCTGGCTCGCTATTTGTACATCTACGTAAATAAAAGCCCAAGGGGAATGGAACCGATAGTCAGCGAATTCATCAAGTTTGTTCTCTCCAAAGACGGACAGGAAATCGTTGTAAAAGACGGATATTTGCCTTTGACGTCTGATATGTACGCTAAAGAGAGCAAGAAGCTATAATGCGATTATGGGCAACGAATCCCACGGAACAAAAGCCAAACGCTTAGACCGTTTCATGGCTTGGCTGATCTCGGCCGGCGGCGTCCTGATAATTGCCGCCGTGCTCGGGATCATGGTCTTTATCACGATAGAAGCGCTGCCCCTCTTTCGCGGCGCAAAGACGCGGGAGTTGACGCCGTCAGCGGTTCCGGCGTGCGATGTTGTGTTCCTTGATGATTCCGGCAAATACGCCGCGACCTTTGATCGCCTTGAAGGTTTTAAGCGCGGGCCTTTGGAACAGCCGGACGCCATTGTCAGTGATTCAGGTTCTCAGCCCCCGCTGCCCTGGCGAAGCGTTTTTTTCGTAAACGCCAGGGGGCGCGTGGCAGTACAGGGTTCCGATAATCGGGTCTATGCCGGAGAACTCAGGTGGGGCGGCGGCGATCAGGCGTCAGACGCCCATGTGGAATGGACAGGACCGTTTTACACTTCCGCGAGTGATAACTTGATAGCCACAAAGCTCGTAAGAGGCGGCGGCCTGGGGAACAGGCAATTTATGAAAATAGCCGCTCTGGGCGCGGGTTCAATCCGCGTAGGCAGAGCGGCAGCCGAGAGCGCCATAGAATGGTCGGAGTGGTCATTACCGCCAAACGTAACGCCCGTTACCGCCGAATGGTCTGAAAATGGTTCAACTCTCTTTGTCGGTACGCGTGAGGGTGAGCTAATCGCGTATGAGCCGGACAGGGAACTCCTGCGTTCGGAATTTGGCGAGCCTGTAACGGCGCTTGGTTTCGCTCTAGGATACAACAGCCTTTTAGTCGGCGGCGGCGGCGGGAAGCTGGCCGCTTACCAAATCCTGCGACGAGACGGCAATGCTGAATTGCAGCGATTCCACGATTTCGCGCCCATCGGCGGTAGCGTCAGGGGCTTCATGGAATCTCTCAGAGATAAGCGCTTCCTGGTTTGGTCGGAAAGCGACGCCGCCATATATCACTTGACCACAGAAAAACTATTGACGCGCCTGTCCGCTGAAATTCAGGGCGCGGTCGCTCTAAGCCCCAGAGGGGATAATATTTTGGCCACGGGTCAGCCGTCGGCGAGAAGGTGGCACGTACAGGTTTTCCACCCGGAAGTGAGCTGGTCGTTATTCTGGAGCAAAATTCACTATGAAGGATATACCGGTCCGGAATACGTCTGGCAGTCCAGCGGCGCCAGCGACGATATAGAGCCTAAGCTCAGTCTTGTCCCGTTGCTGTTCGGAACGCTCAAAGGCACGTTATACGCGATGCTGTTCGCGCTGCCGATAGCGGTTCTGGCGGCTCTTTACACCAGTCAGTTCGCTTCGCCTAAGTTCAGGGAGACAATAAAGCCGACTGTGGAAATAATGGCCGCGCTGCCTTCAGTGGTTCTGGGTTTCATAGCCGGGCTTGTGCTTGCGCCATTGCTGGAACAGTGGATGATAGCTCTGTTGGCAATAGTTCCCATAGCCGTTATCATTCTGATTCTGCTGATGTTTGCCTGGTCTAAAATTCCAAAACCGTTCAGGGATAAATTCGGAAGCGGAAAGGAAGCCCTGTGGCTGATTCCGGTTTTGTTCATGGCCCTGCTTTTCAGCGTTTGGACAGCGCCATGGCTTGAAAGAGTCTTTTTTGGCGGCGACTACAGAAATTGGCTCTACCAAGGCCATAGCATTGTGTATGATCAACGAAACAGCATAGTTGTTGGGTTCGCTATGGGTTTTGCCGTAATACCGATTATTTTCAGCATCAGCGAAGACGCTTTTACGGCGGTACCCAAATCACTCGCCTCGGCAAGTCTGGCTTGCGGAGCCTCGCAATGGCAGACAGCCTGGCGCGTGATTTTGCCAACCGCGAGTCCGGGTGTGTTTTCAGCGGTAATGGTCGGGCTGGGCCGCGCCGTCGGAGAGACAATGATAGTACTAATGGCTACGGGCAATACCCCCCTTATGGACTGGGGACCTTTCAATGGGATGCGCACTCTGTCGGCGAATATCGCCGTTGAAATTCCGGAAGCGCCTCATCAAGGCACACTGTACAGAGTTCTGTTTTTTACGGCTCTATTGCTGTTTGCTCTTACATTCATCTTAAACACCGCCGCGGAACTTGTCCGTCAGTCACTGCGCAAGCGCTATGAGTCAATGTGATGAGCCGGTTTATTGAATGGTGGCGGCAGGGTAGCGTCTGGGTATGGCTTTCAGGCGCCGCGCTGGCGTTGAGCCTTATAATGGTTGTGGGTCTGGTGCTGTTTCTGGGCGCTAAGGGGCTGGGTTTTTTCTGGCCAGGCGACGTACAGCAGTTTCAACTGGCCGATGGAGTTGTTTTAGGACAGGTGACGGACCGTGAGAACGAGGGGCATTCCCACCCGGCCAGAATACAGGTCAAGGTGGCCAATCGGGATGTATATGGCCAGGACTTCAGGTGGATTAATATTTCTGATATTCAGCATAGTTCGTTTCCAAAGGACGCCGTTTTAGTCGAGAGACTTGAGAATGGCCCTTTCATCGGAAGGATGACCCGTATTGAGGAATACGGGCAGGTTTTAGCCAAAGGAGACGAAACGCTGTCGATAGCTCGGTCGAGGCTCCCAAGCGCCAAAGCGCACCAGGCGCAAATAAAGACCTTAGAACAAAATGAGGCCGGCTCGCTAAACAGCCGCTTAGAAAAGCTGCGTTTAAATGAGCGCAAACTAGAGATTCAGGGGAAGCAAACCCCCCAGACAACGCTGGAAATAGAAGATAAGAGACAGGAACTCCATCAGCAGTTTGAGCAACTGCAAACGAGGCTGGACGCCTTGCGCGCTCAGTCAGATTCGCTGACAGTCACGCTTGAGACGGTGGATGGACATTCAAAGACAATACCTCTGGCCGGCGTGGTTCGCATAGTGCCAGTCAACTCTATGGGTCTGTTTGACAAGACAGGCGTTTATTTGTCGCGCGTGTGGGAATTTGTCTCTACTGGTCCGAGGGAAGCCAATACAGAAGGCGGCGTATTTCCGGCTATATTCGGCACGGTCATGATGGTAATGATCATGAGCCTCATCGTAGTCCCACTGGGGGTTCTGGCGGCGCTATTCCTGCGCGAGTACGCCCGTGACGGCTGGCTGGTCAGGGCTGTGCGAATTTCGGTCAACAACCTTGCCGGCGTTCCATCCATTGTCTTTGGCGTATTTGGGCTTGGTTTTTTTGTAGTCACGGTCGGCGGCGGCATAGATAATTTTTTCTTCCCTGAAAGGTTCCCCACGCCCACTTTTAAAACGGGCGGAATACTATGGGCGTCATTGACTCTAGCGCTCTTGACGCTGCCCGTGGTCATCGTCGCGACGGAAGAAGCTCTGTCCTCCGTGCCAAGAAATCAGCGCGAGGGCAGTCTGGCGTTAGGCGCCACCAAGTGGCAAACTCTGTGGAATGTTGTTCTTCCGGGTGCCAGTCAGGGTATCCTCACGGGACTGATTTTAGCCATGGCCAGGGGAGCGGGCGAGGTCGCGCCGCTGATGCTGACCGGCGTTGTAAAGTTAGCGCCGTCTCTGCCTCTGGATACGACTTTCCCGTTTTTGCACCTGGACAGAAAGTTTATGCATCTGGGCTTTCACATATATGACGTTGGCTTTCAAAGCCCTAACAGCGAAGCGGCTAAACCCATGGTTTTTATGACCGCGCTGCTCCTGCTTTTGATCGTTCTGGTTTTAAATATATTTGCGCTGCGATTGCGTAAAAAACTGCGCCGGCGCACCGGCGGCAGTTCTTTCTGACAGGGTGATTCCAATGAGTACCGCCGCACAGCCTGAGATCAGATTAGCCCAAAGACCGGTCAGTTCAGACAGATTTCCACTCACGGATCCAACTGTACACATAGCGCCAATATTAATACGCACCGATTCTCTCAATCTGTTTTACGGAGAAAAGCAGGCTCTGTTCGACATCAACATCGGTTTCCCAAAAAATACAGTGACCGCTTTAATCGGCCCTTCAGGATGCGGAAAGAGTACGCTCCTGCGCTGCCTGAATCGCATGAACGACCTCATTGACGGCGTACGCGTGGATGGCAAAGTTATATTGGGCGAACAAGACCTCTATGCCCCAGGGGTTGATGTGATCAGTCTGCGCAAGCGCATGGGCATGGTCTTTCAAAAGTCCAATCCCTTTCCGAAGTCAATTTTTGAAAACGTGGCCTATGGATTGCGCATACAGGGGATCAGGGATCGTCTGGTCGTTCAGGAAGCAGTGGAGCGCAGTTTAAGGGGCGCGGGATTGTGGGATGAGGTCAAGGATCGATTGGGCGAATCCGGACTTGGGCTTTCAGGCGGCCAGCAACAGCGCCTCTGTATTGCCAGAGCGCTGGCCATACAGCCTGAAGTGGTCTTGATGGATGAACCCTGCTCCGCCTTGGACCCAATCGCCACAGCAAAAATTGAAGAACTGATCTTTGAACTGAAAGCAAAGTTTACAATCATTATCGTCACGCACAACATGCAGCAGGCCGCGCGAGTAAGCGATTTCACGGGGTTTTTCTGGCTGGGCAAGATGATTGAGCGGGATTTGACCGAGCGTATTTTTACAAACCCCAAACAACAATTAACTGAAGACTACATAACCGGGAGATTCGGATGAACCGCCAGCACTTAGACGCGGAACTGAGATTGATAAAAGATGGCCTGCTGGCTATGGCGGGTATGGCCGAAGAAATGATCAAGCTGACAATGAAATCATACGCGGAGAGGTCCAATCAGTTTGCGGATTCGGTTTTGGGTATGGACACGAAACTGGACGACATGGAGATCAAACTGGATCAGGCTTGCATTGATTTACTGGCGTTGCAGTCGCCGATGGCCTCGGACCTGCGCTTTGTGACGTCGGTTATGAAAATCCTGCCTGAAATTGAACGCATTGGCGACCACGGCGTAAATATTGCCCGCCGCGCTTCTATACTCAATCAGTTGCAGCCTGTTCTGCCCGCCGGACTTTTGGACGATCTGGCTTTTGAGACAAGTTCCATGATGCGCCGTTCTGTGGAAGCCTTTGTAGCTTCCGACGCTGACCTCGCCAGAGAAGTAATAACCAGCGACGACAAGGTTGATGAAATATATGACCACTGCTATCGCGAGTTGCTGCGCCAGATGTTGGGCAACCCGCTCTGTATTGAGAGAGCTTCACAACTGATCATCGTTATTAAAAATTGGGAAAGAATTGCTGATATGGCTACAAATATAGCAGAAGAAGTCCTTTTTATTATTGAGGGCAGAAGCGCTAAACACCAATATTTAAACAAAAAACCAACATCCTAGGCTATGGTGCAAATGCCACATATTCTTTTGCTGGAAGACGACACGGATATTCGCTGCGGTATGGAACAGCACTTCAAGCGGGAGGGCTTCAGCGTCTGCTCCCTGGGCTTGGCAAAGGACGCGCTGGATTATTTAGCTAAATCCGCCGACGGCAGCGCCCAGCGCATTGACGTCGCCATATTGGATCTCACCCTGCCGGATATTGACGGACTGGAAGTGCTGAGGACAATCCGCAAGGAACCGGCGCTCAAATCAATTCCGGTAGTAATCGTCACAGCCAGGGGCGAGGAGATAGACCGCGTTTTGGGTCTGGAATTAGGCGCGGACGACTACGTATCAAAGCCTTTTTCAAGCCGTGAGCTGATGGCAAGGGTGCGGGCCATATTGCGCCGCGCTTCTTTCATGGAAACACCGGAAGCTGCCCCCGTCAAAGCCCTGACGTTTGGCCCCATAAGCGTTGATTTGGACGGGTACGCGGCGCGGATTGACGGTCAATTAACTGATCTGACCAGAAAAGAGTTTGAGCTGCTGGTTTATTTAATGAAAAACCCCAAGCGCGTACTCACCAGAGATAAAATCCTGCATCAAGTCTGGGGTCTTGAATATTTGGGCGAAAGCAGAACCATTGACGCGCACATCAGACGCCTCCGCTTTAAGCTGGGCGCCTCGGCTGATTTGATAGAAACAGTAGTGGGAGTCGGCTACAGGCTTGGAAGCGTGGAGTGATAGTCAGCCACACTTAAAAACAGACCGCGCTCTGTTTTTAAGTTTTAAGGGTGCTGAGAAGCGTTTCCCGGAGGCTGATTTGCGGAAAATCCTGAATTTATATAGCAGTTCAACACCTTGTAGTTGAACTGCTATACCTGGATTTACTTGTGAGGGTGACGATACCGAAACACTTATACCAAACCACATTGCTGTTGTTCAAAAGCGGTAGCGCAACATGCCGCAAACAGCCGCATTCGCATGACCATTTGTAGCATTGGCAATGGGAACTGGTAATGATATCATTTCCCATTTCTAATATTATAAATAGTTACAGCGGCACAGGTTTTTCAAAAATGTGGCAGTAGCTTTCTCCAGGCATTTCTGGACGGCGTCCTCAATGTCCTTGAGACTGCGGTAAT
>JAITCJ010000185.1 GCA_031283145.1 Holophagales bacterium
GGGAGGCACTTCCTTTCAAGGTTGCGCCGTAGTGAAGTGAGCCGCCGACAGGAATGGAGGCAAATCGCCGTTGGCACTGGCGTTGCGAGGCAGCGACAGTGACTTACGGTGCTCGACTCCATTAAAAGCGAAACGGTAGCGCAGACGAAAACCACAGGGCAACGTACCGTTTTAAAGTTATTTCACTATACAAGCGAAAAATGCTATATAGTGATTCCATGTGAAATGGCACATTTCATATGGAATCACTATAATAAGAATCATTTGCGGCTTGCGTCAATCAAATAAGAACTTCCGCCTGTGATTCTGTCCAGGGCGATCAGGGTTTTGGCGTAATCTGTCTGGGCGTCAATGTATGAGAGATAAACTTCTATGCACGATTGCTGTGTCACTATGTATTCCATCAGGGAGATGTTCCCTTTCTGATAGCTGAACCTGCATGCCTCAAGGACTTTATCGGCGTCTTTTAACATGTCTTCCTGAAAGGTTTTTGAGCGCTTTAATGCCGCTTCATATTGGGCAAGTGCGGAGCGAACCTCTGATCTGGTCTTTAGATCGGCTGATGAAAGTTCCAGTCCGGCTTGAGACCTGGCTGCTTCGGCCTGAGCCAGCTCGCCTTTATGACGGCGCGAGAATGGTATGGGGAAACTGATAGCGGCGCTTAATGTATTGGATTGATTGGCCGGCGCTGGAGATGGGATTCCTTCCGTGTCAAAGCCGCTTGGGTAAAGCGCCGGCGTGTGGTTAAATCCGACGCTCAGTCCCAAGTCTATCCACCTGTTTGCTTTAGCCAGTTTCACGCCGCTCTTGGCCAATTCGAGGGCTTGCTTCGCGGTTTGCAACTCAGGCCCTCTGGCCATTGCTGAAGCCATTATTTTTTCATGGTCAATGGGGTTGTGGTAAAAATCCAGGCCGCCCGCGGGAATAAACGGCGGCGCATCGGGGGATAATAACTGAACTAAGGCCATGTCCGCCGTTTGGACATCGGCTTCAGCCTGGATCAGTTCGCCCTCGGATTTACGCGCCTCCAGGCGGGACTGAGCTAGTTCAACGCCGCCAATATCGCCGGATGAATAGCGAATTTCATTCATACGCGCTATATCGGCAAAGCCCTGGTATATTTTGCGCTTTTCGTCCGCCGATCTTCTGGCTTTCAACGCTTCAATGAAGGCTTCGGCGGCTGTCGAGCGCAGGTCTTCAAGAAAAGCTTCAAACTCCGCTTTTGCTTTAAGGACGCCGGATTTTGCGGCTTCCATTCTCGCTGACCTTTTACCGCCCAGCTCAAGCGTCCAGTTTAATTCGACAGCGTATTCGGTGGGACTTTCTGGTTTGTTTGGTCCGTAAAGTTCTTTTGAAGAAATACCCGCCGATATTTCCGGATCAGGGATGAGCCTGCCTATGGCGATTTCCGCTTCCGCGCTGGTTATATTGAATTTGTTTGCCGCAATGTCTAGGTTGGTTCTCAAAACTTCCGCCATAAAGCCGGACAGGCTTAACTGCCTGACTGTGTCGGGCGCTTCTGATGGGGTTCGTGCGGTCAGTAACGATGCTGTAAGCAGTAACGCCATACTTGTATAGTCAATGGACTTCAGGATAGGAACAAGCCGCCCTATGGATAGGCATCTAAAAAACCAGTCGCCTCGCCCTGAAAACAGCGCGAATGCGCTAGACTGCGCCGATAATGGAGCGAACCGCCGATAAGCGGTGAGCGGAATGGGAGGCGTAGGCAATGTATACCTTTTGTTACGACTGTCAAGTCCGTTTGCTGTAATTTTGGTTATCATCTCTACTCCTTTGTGGTTTGATACCCCGGCCTTCAGGCCGGACCCCGTGCCCCGCCCTGAAAGGCGGGGTATCACTGCGGGGCGGATGTCTGGCAGGAAACGCAAAGCCTTGCCAAACATTCATAGCGCATGGGCCTAAAGGCCCATGCGCCCTTATTGCTAGCCATTATTCCAAATCGCTTATATCCTGTAACATATTGTCATTTGTATCTTGCCGGTTCCACGCTGAATTGCCGCGCTGGTATTTGCGCTCAAGCATTGAATAGAGAACGGGCAGCAAAAGCAGCGTCAGAGCCGTAGCTGTAATGAGTCCGCCAACCACCACTGTAGCAAGGGGGCGCTGAATATCACTGCCCAAGCCGCCGGCGATGGAGGCCGGCAACAGACCCAATGCCGCTACGGACGCTGTCATGAGTACGGGCCTGAATCGCTCCGTTGCTCCAAAAACTATGCCGTCATTGAGGTTTCCTTGCTTTGAGTGCCTGTTCAGGTTGGCCACCATGATTATCGCGTTTTGAACTGAAACTCCAAACAGCGCGATAAAGCCGACCGCGCTGGAAATATTGAGCGTCATGCCCCGCAAATGCAGCGCGATAAGTCCTCCGATAGCGGATAGAGGCACTGCTAACAGAATCAGGGATGGGTGACGTATGTTGCGGAATTGAGTAAAGAGCAAAACGAACATGATCAATAATGTGAGCGGCAATATTACGGCCAGTTTTGCCTGGGCGCGATTCTGGTTTTCAAATTGCCCTCCCCACCGGATTTCACAGGCGCCTGTGTCAACTTTTTCTCTGATTGCCTTTTGAGCTTCGCCCAGAAAGGACGACAGACTGCGTCCGCGCAGGTTAAGTTTCACCGTGATATGCCTGTGCCCCATTTCCCTGGTAATTGTGCTTTCCCCATGCGCCAGGCCAATGCGGGCTACGTGACCCAGCGCCACCTGAGCGCCGGTTGAAGATGTCAGGGGGAGATTCCCGATAGCTTCCTGTGTATTGCGGTTCTCCAGATTAAAACGCACTGTCAGGTCATAACTGCGTTCATTTACAAATACTTCGCCTATGGGGTTGCCGCCTATGCCGTTTTGTACAAGACCCGCTATGTCGGCCACATTAATTCCGTAGCGCGCAGACATGCTCCTGTCGGCCGTGATCTGTAATTGGGGCAGCGGCGGTTCCTGGTCAATGCCCACATCGGCTGAACCGGGTATGCCGTCAAGCGTTTCTTTTATCTGATCCGCTATGCGCCTCAGTTCTGTAAAATCATCCCCAAAGACCTTTACTACAAGCTCGCTGTGTGCGCCGGCTACTTTTTCGTTCACCATGTCTATCATCGGCTGCGAGAATCCAACTTCTATTCCCGGCATTTGACGATAGCGTACCGCAAGTTTTTCTATCAGCTCCCGCTTTGTCATCTTTGGTTTCCAGGTATTATAGGGCTTCAGCCCGACACAAACTTCCATGTACGAGGGAGTAAACGGCTCCCTTCCGTCATCCTCGCGCCCTACCTGGGTAACTACATCGCTCACCTGGGGAAACTCCATTGTTGCCCTGCGCAATTCACTGGCTATTTGCGAGCCTTTTTCCAGTGAAATAGCGGGCGGCATTCTTACTTGCAGCCAGATAGAGCCTTCATCCAGTTCTGGCATAAAATCTCTGCCTATTGTCGCTCCCATCGCTATTATCAAGACAACGGCGGTTCCGAATATAGCCAGCGCCGAGCGCGGTTTATCAATCCATCGCCTTATGGTTTTTGAATACCACAGCGTCATCTTTTCCATCGTCTCGTTGCGATGTACTTTACTCACCCTCCTGTAAGTAAAAAAAGTGAGCGCCGGAATCAGGGCAAGCGCCACCGACAGCGCGCCCAGCAGCGAAAAAGCAACGGTATATGCCATTGGGGAAAACAGTTTGTACTCGACTCTTTCAAAACTGAACAGGGGAAAATAAGCCGTAATTATGATTATTGTCGCGAAAAATACCGGCTTGGCCACTTGAGCGGCCGCTGTGTAGGCGTCTTTAAGAAACAGGGGCCGGCCTTTTCTGAGTTCTTTTTGCCGCAATATGGATTCAAACATCACGATCGCGCCGTCAACGATAATGCCGAAATCAATAGCCCCCAATGAAAGCAAGTTGGCCGGAATGTTCATGTGCTTCATAAATATGAAACTGATCAAAAGGGCCAGTGGTATTGTTATGGCTACTATGAACGCTCCGCGCGGGCTTCCCAGAAACAGCGCCAACACCAGAATTACAAGTAACATGCCTTCTAACAGGGTTTTCCCTACTGTGTGTGTCGTTGCGTTAATTAAAGTTGTGCGGTCCAAGAATGGGACGACCTTTACATCGGATGGCAGTAACTTGGAATTGAGTTCGTTCGTGGCTCTGTGAATACCTTCAAGGGTACGGGAGGGGTTTTCACCCCTCAGCAGCATAACCATGCCCTGGACGCTTTCATCAATATCGTTTTTGCCTACCGTGCCCTGTGGTTCCTGATGTCCGTATTTTATAGTCCCAAGGTCTTTTGCTAATACAGGAACGCCGCCCTTTTGAGAAATCACAATGTTGCCGAGATCGTCCAGATCGCGCAGCAACCCAATGCCGCGAATTACAAAGGCCTGATCTCCATGATTAAAACGGCTGCCGCCCGCGCTGGCATTGTTTTCGGCAATAGCTTCAATAACTTCACTGTAACTCAGATTGCGCGCTATGAGTTTTTTGGGGTCCAGTTCTAGCTGAAACTGCAGCGTGACGCCGCCAATATTGGCTACATCCACAACGCCGGCCACTTGTTTGTATCGCGGGATTGCGATCCAGTGCTGCATTTCAGACAGTTCTTCTATAGTTCTGGTCTTTGATTCCAGCGTATATCTGTATATTTCACCTATGGGCGATGTGAGCGCGTCCAGTTCCGCCTCGGCTTCGTAGGGAAGCGAAACGGATTTTATGCGCTCTTCTATACGCTGCCTGGCCCAGTAGTCTTCAATGCCATCTCTGAACACAAGCGTGATGGCCGAAAGAGAAAAAGTACTTTTGGAACGCATTATCATTAATCCGGGAGTGCTCACTAATTCGCGTTCCAACGGAATTGTTATCTGCTGTTCAACTTCTTCAGCGGCCAGACCTGGAACTTGCGTGATCACACGGGATGCCACGTCCGCTATATCCGGATATGCCTCTACGGGCAAGCGGTTCCATGAGTAAACGCCATATATTCCGGCAATAATAAATACGGCCCAGACTATGTACCTGCGACGGAAACACAGGGCTACAAAACGCTCAATGGACATGAAGTAAAACTCCTTCTCGCGCCACAATGCGTTCACCGGCGCTCAGACCCTTAATTATTTCGATTTGATTGCCGGATTCGATACCGGTCTGAACTGCGCGATCCTCAAACACCCAGTCTGAGGATTCCACAAAAACTTTGCTGCCTTTGGCGTCCTGAATTACCGCTGAAACAGGCACCATGATCCCCGCGTGCGGTTTGATCATAAAATTCGCGGTCGCGTACATTGAAGGCAATAGCCTGTGTCCGCTGTTTTCAATCGGCAGGCGCACTTTCACGGTGCGAGTTTCAGGGTCAAGCAGTTCGCCGGTTGTCATTACTTTTGTCTTAAACACTTCGTCTGAAAAACTTGTGACGGCGACACTGACTGCCTGACCAGGGTACAGCCTGGGTATGTCTTTTTCCTGTACGCTGGCGGTGAAATAAACATTGCTGAGATTGGCTATAACCATTAACGGCGCGCTTGAGTCATTCCAATAGCTGCCGCCGGAAGCCTCCATCTCGCTGACTTTGCCGTCTATCGGTGAACGCAATACAAGTATCCCGCCGGTAATGTCGCCAGGTTGGACGCCAAGCTGGATAAATCTTATTTCCGCCTGCTTTAGTTCGCTCTGTTGGAAACTGTACTCTGTCTCCGATTCTTCAAGCTCTTTTTTGGACGCAATATCGTGCTGATACAGCTCTGTCACGCGGTCAAAGTCTCTTTTGGCTTTCCTTTCGGCAGATTTGGCTTTTTGGTATTCGGCATTGAGCTGAGCCAGTTCTGAGGAATCAATAGTGACTAAGGCTTGCCCTTTGGTAACTGAATCCCCAAGACGGACGTGTATTTTTTCAATGCGCCCTGGCATTGGGACATGGAACTTAACTACGTCCGCCGGGTCAGCTTCCACACTGGCAGGCGCCGAAAAGCCGGCTTCAATCAGTAATTCTTCAACGGCTTGAATTTGCAGCGCGTTTCTGAGAGGTGATGCTTCGGGAACAAAAAATTTGCCCTCTTTTAAGATGAAAACATCAAATGGCTCACCTTCGTTATTGTTTCGCCTGCAACCAACGCTCAGGACAACTAAGGCGGCGGCAATGGGCAAAATCGCTGATCGGAAAAATGTCATACGTACTCCCGTAAAACTTCATATGGATTATTTTCAAGGGAACAAGCGTTTATTCAGATGCTGTTCATACAACGCCGTTCCCATGAGTAAGTTAATGGAACTTTGTCTTTTTTGTAATTTTTCAAACACAATTTTTAGTAAATTTTTAGGGCGGAGCCGGTTGCAAAACTTCAAAAGGTAATTGTAAAAAACCGTTTTTGTCTGTGCCCGTAATGATGCCGTCCGCTCCAATGTCGCGTACGGCGAAATGAGGGCGCAGTTCATTAACTCCGTTGAAGTTGCAAGCCGGAGTTTTGCAACCGGCTCTTCAAATTTTGCAATTTCAACAAAGTTGACAGGGATGCTCGCGCCGCCGGACTGAGCCTTAATAGCGCCGAACGCAGACGAAAACGTTTTTTTGCAGTTACCTCGGCGGTTTTGATACCAGTTCCCATTGTCAATGCTACAAATGGTCGTGCGAATACGGCTGTTTGCGGCATGTTGCGCTACCGCTTTTACACAACAGCAATGTGATTTGGTATGAGGCGCCGATACCGGATGTTTTCTGAAGCGGTAGTAATATTGCGGATAAACGGCTGAATCGCGGGACATTTTGGGTTTTCTCCAATCAAGAGGGCAAGAGGCGATGGCAAAGCAACCTGTCGGTATTGCCATGTTAGTCACGACTAACGATATTAGTCTAAACTAACAAGCCCTCAAAAAATGTCAATGGTAAATTTTTTAGGGTGTGTCGTCAATAGATTT
>JAITCJ010000199.1 GCA_031283145.1 Holophagales bacterium
TGCTGAACTAATCTTGAATAAGTCCGTGCGGCTTCTTCGTATTTGCCTTCATCGAAAGCCTTATTGGCGCGATATAGATTACAGCCGGTTGATACAGCGAGAACAGCGGTCAATGCTGTTATGTAAAATGGTGACGCGTGGCGTTTTAAAGGCATGTGGAACCGTCCGTTTTCATTTGACTAGAAAAAGTTTGTGACTTGTTGGTTCTGGCCGGAAGCCTGACCAGACGCGCCTAATTGAATCTTGATAGTGAATTTCAAATCTTGAAATTTTGTGTTTTGAAAAATAGCTTCTTCCTCACCTAAAACTGTAAGCTTCCAATTTGTTGTAACCTCGTCGCCGACAACAAAGAAATCAACATCGTCGCCCTTTTGGAACGCGCCTTTCCTGGGGCCGTTAAATCCTTGCAGTATGGCAATAAATCTGTAGGTCGATGGCTTAGCCCTGTCTTCTTTATCAATAGCGGCCTTTCGTTCCGCTGCGGCTATCTCAGCCGCTGTGGGCGGCGGCTTTGGCGGAGGGGGAGGCTGTGGCGGGGGGGGAGGGGGAGGGGGAGGGGGAGGTGAATCAAAAACGAACAGATCACGAAACATCCGGCTTTCGCTTGGAAGTTCTCCGGCTTTGTGAAGTCCGGCAAGATTTGGCAATTTCTGTAGAGCGGCCGTTTGAGCGTCTTCCAAAGGCTGACCAACGATATTGCGGGTGGCGCTGGTTCGCTTTTTGTTTGAGGCGCTGCTACCAGCGCTTGCGCTTGGGGCAAAAAGTTCGTACCCGAGATAACCCAGCACCAACAGGAAGATACCCAGCGCCATTTGCGTTTTGCGATTGGATTTCAATTCCTGGAGCCATATGTTGATTTTGCCGCTGCTCTGAGATGCGCTCATGACGCCTCCTCAGCGGATATTGAGCGAATATCGGAGGCTTGTCTGAAAGCCCGCAGCACTACAGTTAATCGCCCTCCTTCTGTACTCTCGTCCAATTTCACGCTGGACGCGCCAAATGGCTGGTCGCTGCCTTCCAAGGCAAGCATGAAAGTTTTTAAATTATTATAGACCCCAACAACGGTAAATTCAACGTCTATGCTCTCAATACCAGTGTTTTTTGCCCCGTCCTTATTTGGGGTGCCATATTTTATAGAGGGAAGCCTTAAGCCGGATTCATTGGCAAGTTTGAATAAGGTTTTTCTCAGGCTGTATTGAAGGTCGCCGATATTGCCTTTTGGCATATGCTCCTCAAGGTCGGCGATGCGCTGCCGCCCTGCTTGTATTCGATCCATCATGGTTTGATATTCAGACAATTCACGAAGTTGTCTGTCCAAGCCGACTTGAGCTTCTTGGGCTGATTTACGCTCTTTGGCAGCCTTTCCTGATGCGTTTGGAAGAAGGAAAATAGCCACAAGTATTGCCAAAACGCCAAGGCCTATACCAAGCCAGAGGCGATGGCAGCTTGATTTCATACTGATATTCATAGCCTGCCTCCCCCGCCTGACTGGCGCGGCGTCGGGGCACGGCGCGTTGGTCTGTTGTTCCTTCCTGTATCATTCGCGGGAGGGGGCGGATTCTGAGGCGGGGGGGTTGCTTGAGTCGTTACAGACCGCTCAATATTTTTCTGTCCTTGAGGTTCAGCCTTTGGCTGGGCCGGACTAACAGCGCCGGATTGAGACGCCTTTCGCTCAGGACCGTACTTGGGCAACAATTCATATGGCGGCGGTTCGGTATTTAACAGCAATGTGTAATCAAATTCTATAGCGTCCCTTGAATTTGTTATTTCGGCCTCGCGCTCCAAAACAATTTGAGCGAAAGCAGGGTTCCCTTGGAGAGATTCTATAAAAAGCGCTTCGGCGCCCTGATTTTTAGCCTCGCCGCGCAATTTGAGCTGCACGGTTTGATCAACGCCCCTTGTGCGCTGAATACTCTTAATGCGTACATCCTGCACAAGGCTGCGTTCAAGCTCGGCAGTAATTCTGGACCAAGGCAGCGCGCGTTCCATCAAAATACGTTCAGCAAGCCTCCATCGGGGCATTTCCTGTTCAACTTTGATTTCACGAAGTTCGTCTAATACCTTAGCTTGCTGGCGCTGCGCGCTGCGCGCCTGATCCGTAATTGCCACAGTCCTTTGACCCGCCCTGTCGGCCTCTTTATATGCTCTTAGTGTGGCGACAACTGAAATGCCCAAGCCAATGGTCCCTATGGCGAAAACAATCCAGGCAATGGCTACGTGACGCAATCGCCAGAGCGTTGGGGGGGGGGCAAGATTCAGCTTAATTACCTGGACGCCCATCAGATGGCCTCCCGGCTTGGTATTATGGATTCAAATACTTTGTGGGGGATGGGGCCGGTCGGCCAATTGTCAGGCCCCCACACCAGGAGTTCCATTGGCGTCCTGCCGTCCCTTTGAAGATACGCGACAGTCGGCTCAATGCGCTCATACATCCAAGTGCTGATATTGGCGGCGTCCGGCCATTGGCGGACGAGTGATAAAGTTCGGCCCCAGGTTGCGATGCTTCCTGTGAATTTGCCGTTTTCCGTTTGGCAGAGTGATAACAGGACTCCGGGTTTTTCACGTGTTGGCGCGGCTCTGTTGTAGAGCCACAGCCATCGCGGAATCATTACGTGAATTGGTTTTCCCAACTTCGCGGCCAGGTTGATCCACGTTTCCTGAAGAGTCATGGGCATACCGGCCAGAAGCCAGCCCTGCTCACCTAATGAAAGCCCTTGCACGGCATATGTGCCTTCCACTGCAAGAGATTGACCATATTTCCATCTGAAAAACGACTCCCTGGCTTCGGCTCCTTTTGGAACTTCAGCAATATCTTTAACAATAACGGACGGGGCTATGAGGTCGTCCAAAATCCACTTTGTCGGCCCGGCGGGAATGGAAGTCAAAGCCAGAGCCAACTGGTCTTCTGTTGGAAGTCTTTCGGTAATTCTAACCTTGCCGCCAATCGCAAGCATGTTTGGTTCTATCCAGACTATATTCCCAAGTGAGGCTTTTATGGGAAACAAGCTCATGACAGTCCCCATCTTTGTGGTGACAAAGCATTATAGCCATGCGGCGCATTCGTCAAATTTTGGCATGTCAGGTCAAAGGACAAAGCGACTCCAATGCGGTTGCAAAGGAAATAAGTTTAACGTCAATTAGTCTTACCCCCAAGTAGTTAAGCAGGCTGTGTCCCACAAAAAGGGTCCGACTAGCATGAAATGAAGTAAACAGGAATAATGTTCCCTGATATTGTCGGGTTTAAGAGAATTATGACAACTCAAGGTAATTGAAAAACTCCAATTTTGATCACATATGTGTGGTCGGACAGTCTTCCCGAGAGGGGAATTTGTGTGTGTTGGAAATGATCGGGAGGGTATGGCCGTTCAAGTTTTTGTGGTTGAACGGCTATACTGCGTATTGCTTGTAGGTTGTACAGTCAATATAGCAATTTTAGTTGGTGTAATCCATGCTTATGGCTTCTGAATCCAATTTAATCAATATGTTTCGCATGATTGCATTGTGAGCTTTGGACTACAAAAACCAAAACTGCAATAAAAGCGAAAATTGTTATAGTGTGGGGCGGTGAGTCGGTTGGTTTAGATACAGACACCGCTTACTGCGGTGTAAGTGTCAGCGTTCTGGGACGCAGATATTCTCCGCCGTTGGATTTCCCTTTTAGCCTGATGACATGATCGCCTGCGGTGAGTGTAATCGCCCTCTCTGACGGAGACACGCTGCCCAGGGTAGTACCTGACGCGGAGGAATAGCTCATGTCATAGCCGACACCGTCAATCTCAAGCGTAACAACTCCCGAACTGCCGGAACCATTATACGCAAGCGAAAAATTGAATGCTTTTTGCTCACGTAGTCTCACATTCCATGTTACATACTGGTCGGCGCTCTTCCAGTCGTAAAGGTAGTTGTTGTTCACCTTGCCATCGCCATTGGAAAAGGCTCCGGTCAGTATCGCGTCAAAGGCTTGCAATTCGTTTTTAGCTTTTGGGTCGAGCAGCCTTTGCTTGAACGCCTTGTACACGCCCTTCAACGTGAGGACGATAACGGTGCTTGAGGTATCGGGACAGTCAGCGGGGACGTCTATCTTTATGTCTTTGCCCACTTGTGAATGAGTAAGCGCCTGGCCCGTGGAAAGAATGTTCGCGCTTTGGATGTCAGCGCTAAGGCTTCCAAGCCACAGTACGCCGCCGCTTGGCCACTGGTGGACGTGCAGATAGAGTTTGTCGCCTTTTTTGGTGATCACACCCCAGTTGGGAATGGGAATGTCATTGGCGCGCGTTGCGCCATAAATAGATTCACCATTTTTGTCCATCCACGCGCCTATGGCGCTGAATATACCAGCGTCTCTGGGGTCCCATTTTCCATTGCCCATAGGGCCGACATTCATCAGGACATTTCCGCCTTTGGAAGCGGCGGTGGCCAGCAGCCGGATAAAATGCTCTGGCGGTTTATGCGAATTGTCGGTTGAGCTATAGCCGTAAGAGTTGTTGGTCGTAGGGATGGTCTCCCAATATTCATCCGCCAGCGGGAAGAGAAAAGCCGCCCGGTCGCTTGAGTTCACATAATCGCCCAACTGGTAGCCCTCCCATCTTGCGAGGCGCCCATTTATAACCACGTCAGTTTTCAATTTGCGGAGCGTGCGGCAGACGGCGATATTCTGGTAGAGTGGCAGCTTGTGGGGCGTGTCGAACCACATGATGTCCGGTTCGTATTTTTTTACCAGTTCCTCAGCCTGCTTTAACGATTTTGAATTTAGGTAATAATCGGCCTTGACCAAAAAGCCCTTATAACTATCATCATTCCACCATTTGGCCGTTCCAAGCAACAGGTCGCCGCCGGGGTTTTTTCCGGCGTCAAAGCCGTTGATGCTCCTGAAGTCATCCCAATCGTTGCCGGGCGCGAAAGGGTGTTCCCAATCGAACGCGTGGGAATAGTAGAAGCCGAATTTGACGCCGTACTTTTTTGCGGCCGCCCGCAGCTCCGCCATCGGATCGCGGTTCTTGTCGAATGACGTCATCCGCATATCGTAGGTGGGGCAATCGGCGTCATAAGAAGGGTAATCGGGCCGGGGCCTGTAAACGTCGGAGTGCCACATCGCAAAGCCGTCGTGGTGCTTTGCCGTAACTACAAAATATTTCATCCCCGCTTTCTTGACCTGCCGCATCCATTCATCCGCGTTGAACTCAGCGGGGTTAAAGGTTTTTACCACCTTGTTTTTGTACTCAGCCGCCGGAATTTTCGCAATCCGCATTATGTGTTCAGCGTAGCCGCTATAAGATGTGCCATTCCACTTGCTTGCCAACAGGGAATATGGCCCCCAGTGTACAAAACAGCCGAACTTTGCTTCGTTGAACCAGTCCATCCTGGCTTGCAGGGTCTTCTGTGACTCCCTCCACCATCCATTCAGGGCGTCGAACGCGGCATCGTAATCCTCCCGCAAGTCCATGCTGCCAGGCTCCAGACCCTGCTCTCCGCCATAATCTGGTTTGTTCATAATGACCTTGTCGCACCCTGACAGCGCGAGAGCCAGCGCTGCTCCAATCCAGAAGAATTTTGAAAAGAATACGCTCATGGCTCCTCAGACAACACACTTCCGTCTTTAATGATAGCGCCAACGGAGGGCTGCGGATAGCGCTAAATGGTTTTAAGGTTGTTTCACTATAGCGGTTCAACTTTTTGTAGTTGAACTTCTATGTCGGGATTTGCTTGCAGAATTGAGATTGACGGTGTTGAAACACCGGCTTGCGAGAGGCGGACAGATAATCGTTAAATAATTGACGTGGCGATTTTGCGTATCCAAGTTTGTACTGCAAATGGATACGCAAGAGAAGTTAATGGCCGCGTATTGCTTGCATGAGTACTCTGTCCGCTGTTGTGCAGACAATACGAGCGAAAATGGTTATACTGTAAATTGAAGAATCTGTTCATTCTGTTGGTTCATTCTGTTGGTTCTTGAAAAAAACACCATGTAATAGATACTTCAGCCTCTTTGATTGCTTACTCCTTATTCCTCTCTATCTGTTAGGGTTTTGCGACTGGCTCAACCAACACTTTGCTTTAATTGCCAAGAACCCGAATGCGCCTTGTTTCTTTAGAAATACATGGATTTAAGTCTTTTGCGGATTCCCAGAAACTTGTATTTCCGGGGGGAATGACGGCTGTCGTAGGCCCGAATGGATGCGGCAAGTCCAACATATCTGACGCGCTGGCATGGGTTTTGGGTGAGCAGCGCGCCAGCCTTTTGCGCGGCGTTGAAATGGCGGACGTGATATTCGGCGGCACTAGCGAGCGAAAGGCCATGAGTATGGCCGAAGTCAAATTGGCGCTGGAAATGCGCGATCAATCCATACCAGGGGCCGTGAATGAAGTGACGGTATCCAGACGGTTGTTCCGTGACACCGGCAGCGAATACCGAATCAATAACCGCGAATGCCGTTTGAAAGACGTCCAGGATTTGCTCATGGATACCGGAATGGGTACCAGAGCCTATTCATTCATTCAGCAAGGGCAGATTGACCAGATACTTTCCACAAAGCCCAAAGACCGCAGACAGTTGTTAGAAGAAGCCGCCGGTATTACGAGGTATAAGGCGCGTCGGGCGGAAGCTGAACGGAGGCTGGATGAGACCAGGACAAACCTGCAAAGATTGGACGACATTCTTTTTGAAATAACAAAACAGCAGGACTCATTAAAGCGCCAGGCCGCCAAAACCAGACGTGCGCTTGAATTGGACCAGGCCATAAAAGACACGCAACGGATTTTGCTGACCGGCAAAGCTATGGAGCTTGAGACAGCCAAAGAGGGTATAGTTCAAAACTTGGATAAC
>JAITCJ010000011.1 GCA_031283145.1 Holophagales bacterium
AAACTCAACCGTATCACCGGGCAATGCTGCACAGCGCTTTACGTAGTCCTGATTGCGATCCATCGGATAACGGAATACGATAATGTCGCCGCGCTCAACTTTTCTCATTGGGAACAGAGCGGATTCCCAGTTCCATTGAGGAACCGCGAAAATAAACTTGTTGACCAGCAAGTGATCCCCAATCATCAGTGTGTTTCTCATTGAGGCGCTGGTAATAGTGAATTGCTGGCCAACAAAAGTCTTGTAAAAAACTATCAGAATGATTGCGAAGCAGATTACTTCCAGATTGTCTCTGATGACTCCCTTTCCGGCTCCTGGGGGCAGGACGGCTTCTTTTTTATCCTTTGCCATTCAAACTCCAACAAATATCAGAGTACATCAGTAAAGCCCATGCCGGCCAGCCGATTTACAGTTACCCAGTTTCCCTGGCGCAAAACTCTGGTTTCAGCCTCGCCAATGCCGGGCAGGAAAAAGACGTGCGCTTTTTTATTGACTGAATTTTGCAACTGGGGGGAAACAGGTATGGCCTCAACCCACACTCCAATGGGTTCCGGAAGCGCAATACCCGGAAAATCAAGTTTTGCGCGACCGATTACGCGATAGCTGATTCCGCCCGTCTGCCAGGAAGCGGTTTTATTGGGAAACTCTGGAGGCACGATGATTGTTCTGGTTTCGCCGGACGTGATTGAATAAATTCCGCCATCTTGCCGGCATAAAAAATTGGTGTCCGCAGTGCCTTTCAGTGAAGTAACGCTGCAAGCGACTTCTAATCCATCTGATGTTTGTTTGGCGTATCTAACTCTTAACTGAACTGGTTCCTGAATGTCTGACGGGTTTTCAAAAATGAGGGTCAATCCGGCTTCAGTTGGCGAATATAAAAGCTGCTGCTCGGTTTGTCTGAAGCAGGCCGAGGTTACAGCCAGCGCCAACAGCGCCGCCGAGCGACAGAGATGTTTCACCGCAGGCCTCTGTTGAATTTAGCCATCAATTCCTCAAGGGCGGATGAACTCGCGGGAGATTGAATCACTTTGGGGGTTACGTCTTTCTTTGGTTTTGGGCGGCGCTCTTGCGCGTGTTCCTGCCGTTTTGAGCGCTCGACGCGTTCGGTGCGCTCTTGCCGCTTGGATTCATCGTGTTGGGTCTCAGCTTGCGGCGGCTTTGGCGCTCTTGTGTTTTTTGGACGGCGAGGCGGATGTTCCTGTTGCGGCTTTTCACGGCGGCGAATATCTTGGCCGTTTGCCGGAGCGAACAATAACGCCTTTATGGATAAGCCAATCCGTTTTGCTTCGTGGTCAAGCGTCATAACTTTCACTTTTATTAGCTGACCAACCGTGAGAGCATCGCTGGGGTGCTTTATGAAAGTATGGCCGATTTCGGACAGATGCACCAGGCCATCCTGGTGAATGCCTATATCAACAAACGCCCCAAAATCGGTGACGTTCGTCACTACGCCTTGGAGTTCCATGCCGATTTCCAAATCGGCGGGTTTGTGAATATTTTCGTTAAAGCGAACAGCTTCAAATTTTTGCCTTGGGTCCCGCCCGGGTTTTTTCAGTTCGGCGATTATATCTGTTACTGTCTCAACGCCGAATTGGTCGTCAGTGAGTATTTTTGGATCAAGGGAATCCAGTACGGATTCGTTGCCGATTAATTCAAGGACTGTTTTGCCCGTAATCTGGCAAATGCGCTGAACAACAGGGTAGGATTCGGGATGTACGGCGCTGGCGTCCAGAGGATTTTCGCTCTCCCTTATGCGTAAAAACCCCGCCGCCTGCTGAAAAGATTTTTCACCAAACCTGGGAACGTCCATCAGTTGTTCCCGCTTATGAAAAGCCCCGTTCTCATATCTCCACTGGACAATGTTCTTTGCCAGCGTTTCGCCGATACCGGCGACATAAGACAACAACTTATAAGACGCGCTGTTGAGATCAACGCCAACACGATTGACGCATGATTCCACGGAATCATCCAGACCCTTTTTTAACTGGGTCTGATTCACATCGTGTTGGTACTGACCAACGCCAATACTTCTAGGCTCAACTTTAACCAGCTCCGCAAGCGGATCCTGGAAACGACGCGCAATACTGATCGCTCCGCGCACGGTTACGTCCAGTTCAGGAAATTCCTCGCGGGCAATTTCAGAAGCCGAATAGACGGAAGCTCCGGCTTCGCTAACGCTTACGCAGGCAATACCTTTTCTGTCGGTATCAACAAGCCATTGCTGAATAACAGCTTCGGTTTCGCGTCCGCCGGTTCCATTGCCAATAGCAATGGCTTCCAATGGGTATTTATCTGCCAATACATCCAACACGGCTCTTGTACCCTCCAGGTCCCTTTTTGGCTCAAGCGGGTACACGGTAGATGTCTCTATAAACTGACCAAGGCGGTTGATTAAGGCTAATTTACAGCCTGTGCGAATACCGGGATCAATGCCCAGTGTACACATTTGCCCCGCGGGCGGAGCCAAAAGGAGATGATCCAGGTTGGTCTGAAACACTTTAATGGCTTCGGCGTCGGCCTTTTTCTTTGTGTCAACCCTGACGTCGGTTTCAAGCGTCGGAGCCAGAAGACGATCAAACGCGTCCTCACAAACGTCATGAAGATAAGCTCTGTATCCGGACTTGGTATTGATTTCCACTCTGGATACCAGCATTGTAATCAATCGTTCACGATCAACCGCCAGTTTGACGGTCAGTAAGTCCTCTTTTTCGGCACGCCTTATGGCCAGTACTCTGTGAGTCGGCATTTTACGGATGGGTTCTTTGTAGTCCCAATAGGGCTTGAATCGCAGCGCTTCTTGGCCGTCCTTGCGGTCTTCGCGAAGGAGACTTGTCAAAATTCCATGACCGTGAAATTCCTGGCGCAGCCAAGCCCTTGCCTCGGCATTCTCGGCAATCCGTTCCGCCAGTATATAGCCCGCGCCTTCCAAACAAAGCGACGGGGTTTGCAGACCATCTTCTTCTTCTTTGACATAAGGTGAGGCAAGCATGAGAGGGTCCGCCTCGGTGTCGTCTGCCAAAAGTTCATTGAGCAGCGGCTCAAGACCAAGTTCCCTGGCCACGGAAGCCTTTGTGCGCTTTTTGGGCTTATAGGGCAGGTAAAGGTCTTCCAATTCCGTTTTTGTCCAGGCACTCTCAATTTTTGACTTTAGCTCCGGCGTGAGCTTTTCCGCCTTGTCAATAGTTTTCAGCACTGTTTCACGTCTTTCCAGCAACTCCTTGAAGTAGCCCATTCTCTCTTCAATGGCGCGAATGGCCACTTCGTCCAGAGACCCGGTGACTTCTTTGCGATAGCGGGCAATGAAAGGCACTGTGTCGCCTTCGTTCAACAGCGCCATAACAGACGCGACGCCTGTTCGGGGCAGTGACAGTTCCAGACAAATGCGGTCAACTACCAAATCCACTGTAAATACCTTTCGACTGCCACCCACCGGCGGCGATTTGACATATTACCGCATGTTGGTCTGTCTGACACTTTAATTCACACCACGATCTCTTAGTCTCTTAGTCTCTTAGTGTCGCATCTCTACATACTCTCCAGATTAACAGCAATTCATCCAGCAACTGTCCAAATTCTGATAAGCGCATGACATTAGGGCCATCGCTCAAGGCTTTTTCCGGCGTGTCATGAACTTCAAAAAAGAATCCGTCTATACATGTAGCGGCAGCCCTGGCAAGTGTGGGAATCATTTCCCTGGCTCCTCCCGTCGCGCTGCCAAGCGCCCCTGGCTTTTGAACACTGTGCGTGGCGTCGAATATCACCGGACAGCCTGTTTTGCGAAGGTGGGGAAAGGATTGAAAATCCACCACCAGATTTCCATAGCCAAAAGAATTTCCTCTTTCAGTAACCCAAACCGGACCTGCCTGGGTTACTGATTTGACCTTTCCCACAGCGTGGCTCATATCCCACGGAGCCAGAAACTGCCCCTTTTTGATATTGACGGTTTTTCCGGTTGAGGCGGCGCTCAGCAACAGGTCTGTCTGGCGGCAGAGGAAAGCCGGGATTTGCAGTACATCAACGGCGGCGGCGGCAAGGGCGCATTGCTGGGCCTCATGAACGTCTGTCAGAACGGGAATATCAAGTAAAGATTTGATTTCAGCCAATACGTCCAATCCTTCCGCCATAGCGGTTCCGCGATAGCTATGCAGACTGGTTCGATTTGCCTTGTCAAAACTCGCTTTGAAAATAAAAGGTATATTTTTTTGTTCCGTTATAGCTTTCAGAGCCGAAGCCAGATCAAGCGCATGTTGTCTGCTCTCCAGTACGCACGGCCCGGCTATCAGGAAAAAACTTTGCTCTGTGAACGGCGCGTGAAAGTTCATAGACATCATATGCTGCTCCATTCATATATAGTCATAACTCGAAAAACCTGGCAATGTAAAGCCAATTTTTGACATATTGTAATAGCTCTCAAAATATGTAAACATTTCAGAGAGCACTTCATTTGGGACTATCTGTTACGCGAAAGCCGCGCAGATTCTCACGTAAAACACCACGGATAATCCTCTTTTGAACATCCTCAATATTTTACAGTGGGATAACGTATGACCAGATCGCTCTTAGATGATGAGCTCAATCGGAAAATCCTGGCTTGTCTTCAGAAAGAAGGACGGATAAGTCATGCGGAGTTGGCCGAACGCATTAGTGTAAGCCGCCCGACAGTGATTGATCGTATAAAGCGTATGGAAAACGAAGGGATAATAGAAGGCTATTTTGCCGCGGTAAGCCCTGCGTCTGTCAGAAAAACCAGCGTGGCTTATGTTTCAGTCAGATACCGGATGGACAACGATCAACTGGAAACGCGGTTCATTGAGGCATTGCTGAAAGAGCCGGATATTTTGGAAGCTTATACAACCGCCGGCGAGGATTGTCTGCTGCTCAAGATAGTCGCGGACACGCCAATGGGAATTAATGAGCTTTTGCGAAAAATCCGCTCGCTTGGTCCACAGGCTTCAACTTGTACCACAATGGTGCTGGAGACCCATTTTGTAAAGCCCGGACCATCGCCATTTCCAAGCCATGAAATGGCTAAGAGAAGGTCTGTTTCACCAAAAGAATAATTGGCCCGCCGGAGGAAACTTATGTTCTTTTCATTAAGTTCGCTCACAAAGACATTCAGGCATTTTCGCGCTTTTGTCTTTATGTCCGTCATGCTCTGTTCGCCGCTGTCCTTTGCGGCAGGCGCTGATCAGCCGACAGGACAATCCGCGGCAAGAGTCACCGGTCCTAAAGAAGCTCTGGGGTTTGATATTGGTCAGGACTATCATTTGGCAAATTACGCCCAGCTAGTTTCGTGGTGGAAAAAAATGGCTTCAGAATCCGACAGGATGGAACTGGCGGATATGGGTAAGACCGAAGAAGGCAGGACCCAGTACATGGCGATTATTACTTCCGCCGAAAATCAAAAGAAACTCAGTCGTTACAAAGAGATTTCCCGCAAATTGGCCCTCGCTGAGAACCTGACTGACAGCGAAGCGAGAGAATTGGCAAAAGAGGGCAAGGCGGTTGTATGGATTGACGGTGGTCTGCATGGCACAGAGACACTTGGAGCGCAGCAGTTATTAGAGCTCGTATATCAGATGGTGAGCCGCGACGACCCGGAGACACACCGTGTACTACAGGATGTAATCTTGTTAGCCGTCCCGGCGAATCCTGATGGAATGGATCTCGTTTCAGACTGGTACATGCGTGAAAAAGATCCATTGAAGAGGTCTTTGGCCAACCTGCCCCGCCTGTATCAAAAGTACGCGGGACACGACAATAACCGCGACAGTTACATGTCCAATCTCAAAGAGACGACAAATATGAACCGCCAGCTCTTTATCGAGTGGTTCCCGCAAATTATGTACAACCATCATCAAGCCGGCCCTGCCGGAACAGTGATGTTCGCGCCGCCGTTCAGAGATCCGTTTAATTACAACATTGATCCGCTGGTAATGATGGAGCTTAACCTGGCTGCCGCGGCCATGCACAGCCGTTTTATTTCAGAAGGCAAGTCCGGAGTGACTATGAGGGGCGGAGCGAATTTTTCGGCCTGGTACAACGGCGGACTTCGCACTACAACTTATTTCCATAACATGGTCGGAATCCTCACCGAGACCATCGGAAACCCAACGCCGATGGAAATACCGTTGATTTTGAACAGACAATTACCCAGCGGCGACCTGCCTTGGCCGATAGCGCCGCAGAAGTGGCATTTTCGCCAATCTGTCGATTACAGCATTGCAGCCGACAGAGCCATCCTGGATTTGGCCTCAAAGTACAGAGAAGATTTTTTATTCAATATTTACCGCATGGGAAAAAATTCCATTGAGCGGGGAAACAGCGATAGCTGGACGCTCTCTCCAAAGGGGATACAGGCTCTTAAAGACGCAGCGCCGCGAGAAACCCAACGTGCGACAAATATAGAAGACCCCTCAGCCTTTGGCAGAGGGGCAAACGCCATTCCTGTAAATCTTTACACAACCGCGCTGCGGCGCTCGGACAGAAGGGACCCAAGGGGCTATATTCTAAGCGCTGATCAGCCGGATTTTCCAACGGCGACAAAGTTTATAAACGCGCTGCTTAAAAATGGCATCGCTGTACATCAGGCCACAGCGCCATTTCAAGTTAAAGGGAAGACATACCCAAAGGGGTCCTGGATAGTAAAAACAGCCCAAGCCTTCAGACCCCATGTACTGGATATGTTTGAGCCTCAGGACCATCCGGAGGATTTGCAATACCCAGGCGGTCCGCCAATACCTCCATACGACGTCGCCGGCTATACTCTCGCAATGCAGATGGGAGTTCAATATGACCGCGTACTAGACGCGTTTGACGGACCTTTCCAAAAAGTGGAGAACATTCAGCCGTCGCCGCCAGCCAAAGTTGCCGGAGCCTCAAAAGCGGCCGGATACATCTTGAGCCACGCCCTGAACAATGCGTTTATAATTCAGAACCGCGTACTCAAAGCAGGCGGCAGCGTCTATTGGTTCAAAACCGCGTTGAATATCGCCGGCAGACATTTTCAGCCAGGGGCTGTCTACATCCCCGATTCGCCGGGCGTACGCCAACTGCTTGAAAGCGCCGCGTCAGAACTAGGTGTGGAGGTGTTTGCCGTTGCCCAGAAGCCAAGCGGTGAAGCTCAGGCTGTAAAATCAAAGCGGATAGGCTTGTGGGATCAGTACGGCGGCTCAATGTCGTCGGGGTGGCTGCGTTTTGTGCTTGAGCAGTTCGAGTTTCCATACGAAGTTGTATTTGCTCCCGCGCTGGACGCCGGAAATCTCAAAAAGCGCTTTGACGTATTGATTTTTCCTGACGGAGCAATATCCGACCGCCCCCGCGGAGCGATGGGAAATCGCCAGCCGATCCTGGACTCGGAACTGCCGATTGAATACCGAGGCAGACAGGGCCGCGTAACCGCCGAAAAAACTATCCCCATGCTTTCCGAGTTTGTAAAAGCCGGCGGCGCGATTGTGGGCATGGGGTCGTCCAGCGGCATTGGCGAAATGATGGGCCTTGGCGTGATAAACGCCCTCACAGAAATCACATCAGACGGCAAAGTACAATCTTTGCCAAGAGATAAATACTATATACCAGGCTCCATTCTTCAGGTATCGCTGGACCCAGGCCACCCGCTGGCCTATGGAATGGGAAAAACCGCCGACGTCTTTTTCAATAACAGCCCGGCATACAGATTAAGCGCGGAAGCTATTGCTCTTGGGGCCAGACCTGTAGCTTGGTTTGATTCCCCAAGTCCCCTCCGCAGCGGCTGGATAAATGGCGGCGCGTATCTCAAGGGCGCTTTCGCTGCGCTGGACATCCCGTTCGGAAGCGGCAGACTGTGCCTGATTGGGCCGGAAGCCACATTCCGCACTCAGCCGCACGGAACATTTAAACTGTTATTCAACGCGATATGTATGGCCAATTAACCTGAAAAACAGGGGGCAACTTGTTTTTCAGGTTACAGCGGTTCAGATTTTCACAGTTGAACCACTGTGTTGAAGCTACGCTAGTATAGCAATTCAACTTTGTGTTGTCACAACTGCTCCACGGGGTGTTTTCCAGGCAAAGACACGGGATTGCCAAGGGGTAGGCACTTCGTTTCCAGGATACGCTGTTAATGGAGTGATACCATTTCCCATTTCTAATATTACAGACAGTTACAGCGGCACAGGTTTTTCAAAAATGTGGCAGTAGCTTTCTCCAAGCATTTCTGGACGGCGTCCTCAATGTCCTTGAGACTGCGG
>JAITCJ010000025.1 GCA_031283145.1 Holophagales bacterium
CGCTCCTCTTCCATTTCCAATTCTTCAAACAGCGCGGCGGCCACGACAAATTTCAGGTCCGGTCCAAGTTTAGGCGCGCTCCACCAATTTTGATCCAGCATGGCCGTATTGGTTTCGCCTCTGCGAAAAGCCTCTTGTTCATTAAGGGTTTTATGGAAAGCAATGTTGTTGCGTACTCCGCCAACCCTGTATTCAGAAAGAGCGGACGCCATTCTCCGAATGGCTTCTTCTCTTGAAAGGCCCCAGGCGCTTAGTCTTGATAGTATTGGAGCGTAGTCTGGCGGCAGTGTCCAGCCATTGTAAACGCCGGAATCGTTTCTCAGATTGCGGCCGGCAGGAAAGCGCAGGTAGTTGATGCGGCCGCTTGACGGGGCAAAATCGCGTCCGGGGTCTTCCGCGTTGATACGAGCCTGAATGGCCCAGCCCCAAAGCGGAATGTTCTCTTGCTCAAGGGGCAGTTTTTCACCTTTTGCGATGTTAATTTGCCATCGAATCAGGTCTTGGCCCGTTATCCACTCCGTAACAGAGTGTCCCCCTTGAATACGGCAGGTCATTTCCAAAAAATAGAAATTGTGATCGTCATCCACGAGAAATTCAACGGTTCCGGCGCCAACGTAGCCAATTTTTTTGGCGATGGCGACAGAGGCTTCACCAAGTTTTTTTCTTAGTTCAGGTGTGGCAAACGGGCTGGGGGCTTCTTCAAAAATCTGCTGGAAACGGCGCTGGATACTGCAATCCCTTTCCCATAAATAAACCACATTGCCGTGTTGGTCGGCCATTATTTGAATTTCGAGATGGTGTGGTTTTGACAGCGCCTTTTCTAAGTAAATTTGATCGTCTTCAAAATTGATGATCGCGTCGCCTTTGATCCAGGGCAGACTTCTGTGCAGTTCAGTTACAGATTTAACCTGCCGCATGGCCTTCCCGTCTTCGCCCCTCTCAGCCTTTATCATTAATGGGAAACCAAGTTTTTTGGCTTCTGAAAGTAAGACTTCATCGTCCATTTGGCCTATAACCGCCGACAATACCGGTACACCAGCGCTCTCGGCTATTTTTCTGGCCTGTACCTTATTTCCCATGACTTCAAGCGCTTCCGTATTGGGTCCGATCCAAACAAGTCCCGCGTCAACAATCCTGCGGACAGCGTCGGGATCGCAGCTAAAAAAGCCATACCCTGGGTGCAGCGCGTCCGCCCCGGAGGTTTTTGCCACAGCGATAATTTTTTCGATGTCCAGGTATCCGCTCTTGGTTGGTGTTTTGCCAATCGGGATTGATTCTTCGGCAAGGCGTACATGCATGGAGCCTCTATCCACATCAGAGAAAATCGCAACTGTGGGGATTTCCATTTCTCTGCAGGTACGTATGATTCTTGAAGCGATTTCAGCTCGGTTGGCGACTAGTATTTTTGTAAGCGGCATATGCATATCCCTTTCCTGAATTGGCAATAGCGCCTTGAAAGGTATCAAGGTATGATAGAACAATGCGAAATCTTAGCCTACCCCTAACCGTCTCTCTTGTAATGGGAATATTTATTTCAGCGGGCTGCGGCGCAAGGGGCAGCCCAATACCAAATCAGCCGCCCCCGCTTGCTCCTTGCGCTGTTCGAGCGATAAATTTAAGAATGATTGAGGTTACTTTGCCAACCTCGGATATTGAGGGAAATCGTCTATTGAATATTGAAGCGCTTCGGGTTTATTATTTATCAATGGGTACGAATTATCCTTCAGCACTAGAAGTTTTTCAGCAGGGGGAAGCGGTGTGGGAACGCCGCCGCTTAGACCTTCCTCCGCCCGGAAAAATAATTAAAGTGAATTTGTCAAATTTTGGACGTTCTTCTGGCTGGCTAGTTGTAGTACCTTTTCAATTAGGATACATTGCCGGGGTGCCATCGCAAGTTTTGCCCTGGGTGGATCCAATTTTCTGATATGCTTTTCTCATTAGTGGATTTCTCTTAGACAATCGGACTTCTGCATGAGTGACTCCTTTACATTTTTGGGCATGGACCTTATTCCAACGGTATGGATGTTGGTTAAAATTTTGGCTGTCTTTGCGGGCGTGATGTCGCTGGCCGCCGTATTGACGTGGGCTGAACGCAAGGGAGCCGCGCTAATCCAGGACCGGATAGGGCCAAACAGAGCGAAGATCATTGGCAATATTCGGCTTTTTGGCATTTTTCACTTGATGGGCGATGGCTTAAAGCTGATTTTTAAAGAGGACTTAGTGCCTCGACACGTTACCCAGAGCCTGTTTTGGATAGCTCCGCTCTTGGCTTTTGTGCCGGCAATGATGGGATTTGCAATAATTCCTTTTGGACAGAGCTTTGAATGGAGCGGATATACGCTGCACATGAGCGTCATAGACCCAGGAAATGGGATGGGTATGCTGTACCCGATGGCTATCGCTTCTCTGGCCGTCTATGGGATATTGACCGCCTCATGGGCTTCAAATAACAAGTGGTCAATGCTTTCAGGTATGCGCGGCACCGCCAACATGATCAGTTATGAGATAAGTTTTTCTTTGGCGGTTATAGCTGTTTTCTTACAGGTCGGAGCTTATGATCCGCATGAAATAATCGCGGCACAGTCCGGCATATGGAATGTCGTAAGACAACCTTTGGGTTTTCTTTTGTTCTTCATCTGCGCTTTCGCTGAAACTAACCGCTTGCCTTTTGATTTCGCGGAAGGTGAATCGGAAATCGTCGCCGGCTTTTTGACTGAATTCAGCGGGATGAAGCTGGGCTTGCTTTGGCTTTCCGAATATGTCCACATGGTAACGGTTTCAGCGTTGATGGTCACTCTCTACTTTGGCGGCTGGCAAGTCCCCTTTGTCGCGGATCCTGGTCCCCTGTTGTCATTTATTGCCTTTGCCGCGAAGCTGCTGTTCTTCTGCTGGCTGTTTATCTGGGTGCGTTGGACGCTGCCTCGATTCAGGTACGACCAGCTCATGTCTATTGGATGGAAAGTACTGTTGCCTGTCGGTTTTGCGAACTTGCTTTTCTACGCCTGGTTAATTCACCAGGGGATAGCTTGATGGAGGCCAAACATGGGTGTTGTAGTTAAAAAAGTTGACCTCACATGGTTAGACCGCACCTATCTGTGGCCGATTGCCAAGGGTATGTTCATTACTCTCAAACACTTTCTCAAACAGACACTCACGCCGACACAAAAGAGGCTGACAGTTCAATATCCGGATATGAAACGCCCCGTACTCGACGGCTACAGAGGGCTTCACGAGCTGAAACGTAATGAGGACAACTCTGTTAAGTGCGTGGCCTGTTTTATGTGCGCCGAGGCGTGTCCCGCCCGCTGTATAACTATTGAGGCGGAAGAATTTGGAGACCTCAATATGTTACAGGGTCTTGCGGAAAAGCGCCCTGCTTCATTCCAAATAGACATGCTGCGCTGCATTTTTTGCGGGATGTGTCAGGAGGCTTGCCCCAAAGATGCCATTTGGCTTCGCAAAAATTATGAACTCTCATGCCAGAGCCGCGCTGAAATGCAGTTGGACAAGTTTAATCTTATGAATACTTATACTGAAAAAGATGGGAGTGAACGTGTTGTCCCAGAGCCTGTGCTTAAAACTTCCAATAACCAACCGGGTTAGGGGGCTTTAATGTTTTTAGCTTTTGCCCTCGTGACTCTTGGCGGCGCTTTTGCGTTGCTCATACAGCGCAACGCCGTTCAGGCCGGTCTGTGTATGATGTTGAGCTTCTTTGGAATGGCCGGATTGTTTTTACTTTTGGCAAATCCCGTGGCCGCGGCGCTTCAGATTATTGTTTACAGCGGCGCTATAACCGTTCTTGTCCTGTTCGTTGTGATGCTGTTGCAGTCACACCGAGAAGAACCGGCTGAACATCCACGGTACATCCAAAAAGCTATTTCAGCCATTCTTGTAATAGTCCTCGCGCTGGGCGCTGTCAAATTGGTTTATAGTTCTGAAACACTGGCAAATATGCAAGCCGTATCGCCGGTACCGGACCCTATCACGCTTCAAAAACTTGGCGAACAGCTTTTTTCAGAACACCTTGTAGCGCTAGAAGCAATGGGCTTGCTTCTTTTAGCTGCAATGGTTGCCGCCGTTATTCTGATTAAAAAGGAGGCATAGTGAGTATTGGCTTACTTACATACAGTTCTCTGCAGGCCTATCTGATTGTTTCCTTTTTGCTTTTTACCGTGGGTCTTTCAATAGCTTTGCTGCGCAGAAACTTCTTGGTTCAATTCATGGGAATCGAACTGATGTTGAACGCGGCGAACCTGGCTCTGCTTGCTTTTGCAAAGTGGCGCGGAGGAGATGTTTCAGGCACGGTTTTCTATTTCTTAATAATCGCTGTCGCGGCCTGTGAAGCTGCTGTCGGATTGGCTCTGATCATTGGCCTGTTCAGACATCGCCGCTCAACTGATACCGACGGCGCGAATAGTTTAAGGCAGTGAGGTAATAATGATGTCCAATATCTACTGGATGATCCCGCTATTACCGCTGTTTGGTTCAGCCGTTAACGGCCTTTTGGGCAAGCGCTTGGGGAAAAAATTCACTGCCGTTGTGGCTCTTGGTTCTGTATTGAGTTCTTTGATTCTCGCGCTCATGGCTTTTATTCTTATGAGAGCCGCGCCCGGTCAAAGACTCGAACTCTGCGCCGGTACATGGATTAGTACCGGCTTATTGAGCGTTCCATTCGGTCTGGTATTTGACCCGCTCTCAAGCCTGATGAGTCTGGTCGTTACCGGCATTGGCTTTTTGATACACCTGTACTCTGTTGGCTACATGAGCGCGGAAGAAGGGTACGCGCGTTATTTCAGCTACCTCAATCTGTTCGTCTTTTTCATGCTCACGCTTGTCCTGGGCTCAAGTCTCCCCTTGATTTTTGTCGGCTGGGAGGGAGTCGGGCTTTGTTCATATCTGTTGATCGGGTACTACTTCAACACTGATTACGCGCCCGACGCCGGTTTGAAAGCGTTTCTGACCAATCGCGTCGGCGATATGGGAATGATCATCGGTATGATGACGCTATTCGCGATATTCGGAACGCTTACGGTAGGGGATATTCTAAGTTCCGCCGGCGGATTGGCCCCGGAAGTCGGGTTTGGAGCGCTGACATTTGCCACACTGATGATCTTTGTCGGGGCTACCGGAAAGAGCGCCCAGATACCACTGTACATTTGGCTTCCGGACGCGATGGCCGGTCCTACTCCGGTTTCAGCCCTGATCCATGCCGCCACAATGGTTACCAGTGGTATTGTCTTGCTTTGCCGCCTCGCGCCATTGTTTATGCTCACCCCCATTACAATGAACGCGGTCGCCTGGGTTGGCGCCGCGACTGCTATCTTTGCGGCGTCTATCGGCTTAGTGCAGAGGGACATCAAGAAAATACTGGCATATTCCACCGTCAGTCAGCTTGGCTACATGTTTTTGGGCTTGGGTGCGGCTGGATTTGCGGCGGGCTTTTTCCATGTATTTACACATGCTTGGTTTAAGGCGCTGCTGTTCCTTGGCGCCGGAAGCGTTATAACCGCTATGCACCATGAACAGGATCTATTCAAGATGGGCGGACTAAAGGCAAAAATGCCAATCACGTTTTGGACAATGTTTATCGCGACGCTCTGTATTATTGGCTTCCCCGGAACATCAGGATTTGCCAGCAAAGATGAAATCTTGTACTTAGCCTATTTGCAGTCGCCGATTCTGTGGGCAGCGGGCTTAATTGGAGCCTGCTTCACGGCTTTTTATATGTTCCGCCTTTTGACCTTGGCCTTCCTTGGTAAATCCAGAGATCATCACGCGTTTGAACACGCTCATGAAAGCCCGCCCACAATGACCGTGCCCTTGGTCTTGCTGGCGGCCGGTTCGTTGCTGGCTGTTTTCTTAGGTTGGCCTGAAGCCTTTGGCGGGACTTTTGCCATTGAAGGTTTTCTGAAACCCAGCCTTGCCTACGGACAAGAACATATTCACGCGATTCACCACGGAAGTCACGGGCTTGCCTGGAAGTTAGCCGTCCTTTCAACTACCCTTTGCCTTTTCGCGGCATGGTTTGGCTGGAATAC
>JAITCJ010000026.1 GCA_031283145.1 Holophagales bacterium
GAAGAACGATCTGTGGCGGCCTATGCCGGATGGGTCTGTAAAAATGGGTATAGTATCAGTTAAGGATGATTCCAAGCGGCAAGATGAAAAACAGGAGACGGCGGCTGACGTGAAATAAGTCCAATGCAATTATAGCCAGTCAGCTTTAAAATCATCTTGTTTATCAAAAGACTTCTTTCGTAACCCTAACAAGACATCTTGAAATTACATATACAAACAAGCAAAAAGTTTCTTGTTCAAGCGGTTACGAAAGAAGTCTAAAGTAGGAGGCACTTCGTTTCAAGGTTGCGCTGTAGTGAAGTGAGCCGCCGACAGGAATGCGGACAAATCGCCGTTGGATTTGGCGTTGCGAGGCAACGACAGTGACTTTACGGCGATTGACCGCATTATAGCAATTTCAGTTATTGTAGTCCATAGATACAATGCCTATCCAGCTTCAATGTCTTTGGGCTTAATCGTATCCAGAGCCTCAGCGATGGACTACAATAACCTGAACTGCTATAAAAGCGGAACGGTAGCGCAGACGAAAACCACAGGGCAACGTACCGTTTTAAAGTTGTTTCACTATATAGAGAAAGGTATAGCAGGTCTGTCAGACAAACAGAAAGGCGGCCGACTGGTTATCTATCAGGAAGAGTTTAAAACAGAGCGATTTGATTACTTTCCAAATCCTTCAGGAAGTTTTATGTCCAAGTTCTTTAACAAGAATGCCCACATATCGGCGCGTTCAGAAATTACTTTAGCCATCGGCTTGCCCGCGCCGTGGCCCGCGTCTGTTTCAATTCTGGTGAGAATCGGAGCCGTTCCGCCTTGCGCCTCCTGAAGAGTGGCGGTGAACTTGTGGCTGTGCGCCGGAACTACTCTGTCATCATGATCCCCCGTTGTGATAAGAGTGGCCGGATATTTTGCGCCAGACACAATGTTGTGCAGCGGAGAATACTTGATCAAGTTGTCAAATCCTTCTTTAGTGTCAGAGCACATATAGTCGCTCTGCCAGGCCCAGCCAATAGTGAACTTGTGATAGCGCAGCATGTCCAGAACACCTACAGCGGGAATGGCGGCGCCAAAAAGGTCTGGCCGCTGAGTCATGCAAGCGCCTACCAGCAGTCCGCCGTTAGAAGCGCCATGAATAGCCAGCTTAGGCGTACTGGTGTATTTCTTAGCGATCAACCACTCGCCTGCCGCAATAAAGTCATCAAAGCAATTCTGTTTGAGTTCACGCTTGCCCTGTTCCCACCACTCTTTTCCGTATTCATCGCCTCCTCGTATGCAGGCGACAGCATATACACCGCCCATTTCCATCCATACAAGGTTCGCGGGGCTGAAGCCTGGCGTCACGGCAGAATTAAAGCCTCCATAGCCATAGAGCAGTGTCGGATTTGTTCCGTCTAGCTTGGCGCCTTTCTTGCACGCCAAGAAAATCGGTATTCTTGTACCGTCCTTGCTGTTGTAAAAATCCTGCCTGACTTCAAAGTCGCTTGAGTTCATGTCAACTTTGGGTTTGCGGAAAACAGTCTCTTTTCCCGTTTTCAGGTCATAACGATAAATGGTCGGAGGTTCGTTATAGGAAGTGAAGCCATAATAAGCCTCGCTGTCGCTCCGCTTACCGCTGAAGCCGGTGAGTGTACCTACACCGCCGTGCCGTATCTGTTTGATGTTTTTGCCATTCTTTAAGTCATACAATTTTACTTGGTTCAATGCGTCTATTTTCCATGTAACCGCAACCTTGTCGCCAAATAGTGACGCGCCGGCAATAACATCTCGGCCACTGGCCTGCGGAATTATTTCCCGCCAGACTGAGCGTGCGGGTTGTTTCAGATTAACGGCGATGATCCTTCCACGCGGAGCGCTGTGGTCAGTCGCTATGTAAAAAGTGTCGCTATCGTTGCCCAAAAAATCGTAGCTTGCGTCAAAATCATCGAACATCGGCTGAAATTCACTATCAGACTTATCTAAGTCTTTGACAAAAATGCGATTTTTGCGTTCAGTCCCCTCTGTTTGATTGACGATCAACCAACGGCCATCTTCAGAGACATAGGCGCCAAAGCCCCAGTCCGGCTGATTCTTGCGTTCAAACACCAACTGGTCGGATTCCTGCGGGTCTCCGATTCTGTGAAAATAGACTTTCTGGAATTTGTTTAGGCCCGTCAATGCGTCGTCGCCTTTGGGAGCGTCGTACCTTGAGTAGTAAAAACCGGAAGCATCTTTCTTCCACGCGGCGCCGCTGAATTTGCTCCATTGGATTTCATCTGTTAAGTCTTTTCCTGTGGCAACATCCCTGACTTTCCAGACAACCCAATCGCTGCCAGCGTTGCTCAAGGAATAGGCCAAATATTTGCCATCATCGCTTACGCTCATACCACTCAAGGCAACGGTGCCATTGGCGCTCAAAGTATTGGGATCTAAAAGCGCACGGCCTTTTTCCGCCAATTTGTCAGTTACATAAAGTACCGACTGATTTTGAAGCCCTGTGTTGTAAGTATAGAAATACAGATTCCCATATTTTGAAGGAGCGCTGTAACGCTCATAATTCCACAACTTTGTCATTCGGTCCTGAATGCCGGTTCTCTCCGGAATACCGGACAAATACTTTTCTGCAACCTCATTTTGAGCCTTTACCCAAGCCTTTGTATCCAAGCTGTTATCGTCTTCCAGCCAACGGTATGGGTCTGGTACCAGGGTGCCAAAATATGTGTCTGCCACATCAAGTTTACGTGTAACTGGCGGTTTAAGCGGAGTTTGCGCTGTGGCGGCAATGGCGCAACCGGCAAGAATGATAGTCAAATTTCTCAAGCGGGTCATACCGCCTCCAAATTGATAATTACTGGAATCTCATTTCGTCAGGCATTCTCATAACCACTCAGCCTGCCAGAGCATTTTACACTCAAAGCGTTCCAAATACGCGTAATATCCACAATTATTATCAATTCGCCAAACACTGATAATATTAAGTTGCTTGCTCACAATGCGGCGCAAGGCATTGCGGTACAATCACGCATTTAATCGGATTTATACTATGTCAGTCAGAATGATCTTGCCCATTGCAGTTATCACCTTGGTGCTGGGGTTTGCGTGTACATACATGTCCCTAAGAAGCATGGCGTTTAGTCCGCTGCTCAGCCGCCATCCGTGGGTGACATGGGGCATATTTGTTTTTATGCTCCTGATCCCCATTGTGAACCGTCTCGTCGGCCATTTCCAAACCATAGACTGGGTGTGCTACATCATATTTGGCGCTGTAAGCACTTACATAGTCTATTTGGGTGTTGCCGACCTGTTTCAATTCCTTTTGCGACGATTTTTCAACGCGCCGGCATCTGCCGGCATCTGGGCACTGCGAACAGCCATGGCCGCAACGATAATTTCAATCGTTGTTGGCTATGCGCAAGCGTTGAAGCCGCCCACAGTCCGCCGCGTGGAAGTCCCGATTTCAGGTCTGAACAAGTCACTTGAAGACTTCACCATTGCGCAGATTTCAGATCTCCACATTGACACAATGGTTTCAAAGAGAAGCATTGAACAACTGACGCTTCAGATAAACGAACTCAACCCTGACGTCATTGCTGTTACGGGTGATCTTGTAGATGGTTCCGTCAGCGACCTGCTTCCCAAAGTAGCATTACTGGGAAATTTAAAACCTAAAAACTGTGTTTGTTTTGTTACGGGAAATCACGAGTATTACTCGGGTGATTTACAGAACTGGCTGGATGTTTTCAATAAAATGGAGTGGTGTGTATTGATGAACAATAATGTGTTAATTCAGCGCAACGACGCCAAGTTAGCCATTATCGGGATTCCCGATTCAACAAGCGGGGGTATCCGAGGTTATGGCCCCAAACCTGATCTGGCGATGGCTTTTCCCGAAACACTTAAAGGTACGCCAAAAATATTACTCCATCACAAACCAACTAATTTCTTAGAGGCCGAAAGAGCTGACATTGACTTACAACTCTCTGGACATACTCATGCGGGCCAATACTTTCCTTGGAGCGCGATAATCCCGCTGCTTTTCGATTTTTCTCATGGTTTGAAGCGATACAAGAGAATGTTGATATATACCAGCGCCGGAACTGGTTTTTGGGGGCCGCCAAATCGTTTTCTACGGCCAAAAGAATTAACCCTGTTAGTACTTAAGAGTACTTAGGACGCGAATCTCCGATAGTTTCATACTCATCAATACCGTTCTCTCAAATGAATAAAATGTGAATTGAATTTCATACATTAAGCTAGTAAAGTTATTGATGAACGCTGAATAAATATGACTCTCTCAACAGAAATGCCCCTAGTTACAAATACTCCAGACAAATCAAGGATTGTCCTGTTAGTAGAAGATGACAGGGCAACTCAAAGCCTGCTCCAAGCCGGCCTCCGTGAATTATCTGAATATCAGGTGATTATTGCGGACAACGGAGTGGAAGCGCTTGAAGTTCTGAAAAAACAAATTGTAAATGTAATTGTGACAGACCTCAATATGCCTGTAATGAATGGTTTTGAATTAATATCCATTATTTATGATCTATATCCCCACATCCCTGTTCTTGTAATGACAGGATCGGCAAAAATTCCCAATCAAAACGCTCCTCTGTCCATGAGAGTTTTGCGAATTCTTCCCAAGCCAATCAAACTGTCCGCTTTGGCGGAACAAGTCAAAGAAGCGGCGGAATATAAGCCAGACAGAATTGTCCAGGGAATACCGCTGAACGATTTTCTTCAACTGATGGAGTGGGAACTCAAGACCTGCGCTTTGGCTGTTGAGTCGGAGGAAAACATGGGAATGCTTTATATCCAAAATGGCGCGCTGCTCCACGCGAGTTTTAAGGAATTTGAAGGATTGGACGCAGCTTACAAAATTTTGAACTGGGCTTGCCCGCGAATTCAGTTTAAAAATGCCTGCCTTATGGTTAGGACTATCAATATCCCGTTGACTGAATTACTTCTGAATGCCGCTAAGCGTAAAGATTCAGAAAATGACGCGCCGAGCGGTTGAGCGGGTCATAATAAAAATCTGTCAGAATTGCTTGATCTATGGGAAGATACATAGTGTCAGCATCTTATGTGTGCACTTAAGGTAATCGCAAAAAAACGTTTTAGTCCGTGCCTCCATTTCGCCGTCCGCTCCAGTGTCGCGTCCGGCATTATTCAGGCGCGGCCTGTCAATACAGTTGAAATTGCAGAACTGAAGTTTTGCGGCCGGCTCATTTTTAAAACAAAATAGCTTCACAAACCTAAAGGAGTGTCATGTCTCGAATCAAACCTTTCCGCGCCTTTCGCCCAAAGGCCGAATTTGCCGCTGATATCGCTTCTGTTCCTTACGATGTAATTAATTCAAAAGAAGCAAGGCAGTTGGCATCGGGCAACCCGCGTTCCTTTCTGCGTGTAGGACGCCCTGAGATTAACCTGCCCGAAGGCGTTGACGAACACAGTGATGAAGTGTACGCGGCCGCTGTAAAAGCGCTGCAAGGGTTTATCAAAGAGGGAACGCTGTTTCAGGAAAACAAACCTTGTTTTTATATTTATCAGCAGCGTATGGGCGGCCATGTTCAGGCCGGTCTGGTCTGTCTTTGCTCTGTAAAGGAGTATGAAAGCAACCTGATTAAAAAACACGAATACACACGCAAAGATAAAGAAGATGACCGAACCCGACACGTCACCGAACAAGGCGCCAACGCAGAGCCTGTTTTTCTCACATATCCAGCGCTTCCTTACATTGACAGCCTGGTAAACAAAGCCCGAGAGACAAAGCCGGTATATGACATAACTACATCTGATGAAATCGGGCATACAGTCTGGGTCATTAACGATGAAAGCGTCATTTACTCTTTAACAAACCTCTTCAGTGGTATTCCGGCTCTATACATAGCCGATGGTCATCATCGCACAGCCGCCGCCATACGATACGGACAAGCCCGCCGCGCCGCCGCAGGTACGGATGCCGTTGGCGAAGAATCATTTGAATACTTCATGGCCGCTGTATTTCCGCACAACCAGCTAAAGGTTATGGATTACAACCGTGTTGTCAAAGACCTCAATGGGTTGACCAAAGATCAATTCCTGACCAAAGCGCGGGAAAAATTTGAAATCAGCCCAAGTACAACTCGTGCGCCCAACAGTATCCATACCTTTGGAATGTATCTTGATGGCCAGTGGCATACATTGACAGCCAAGCCCGGTACCTGGAATGCGAATGATCACGTTAAGTCATTAGATGTCAGTATTTTACAAGATAATCTATTGCAACCAATTCTGGGCATTCAAGACCCCAGGACGGATACGCGCATTGACTTCATTGGCGGCATCCGCGGCATGGAGGAGCTTGAAAAACGCGTTAGGGAAGGCGCCGCTGTCGCGTTTGCCATGTTTCCGACTTCTTTGGAAGAACTGATGGCCGTCTCAGACGCTGGTCAAATCATGCCCCCAAAATCAACCTGGTTTGAGCCCAAATTGCGCTCCGGCCTGCTTGTTCGAGTGTACGAAGAATAAAAAATTTTACTCAGTTATCAAATCCTTTTATTTCCACATCTAAATAAGGAGCCTCTATGAAAATCCTCATCGCTGACGCGTTTGACGCCAAACTGCCGGAGCGTCTGGCGGCATTTGGCCAGGTATCCAGTGATATGGCCACACTGAACGAAGCGGAAGTTCTGCTGATCCGTTCTAAAACAACCGTAAACGCCGATCTCATTGCCAAGGCCCCTAAACTCAAGCTGGTCATTCGCGGCGGCGTTGGCATGGATAACGTTGACAAAAAACTTTGCGCCGAAAAGAGGATCAAAGCGCTAAATACGCCTAAAGCCTCCAGTGTGGCCGTGGCTGAAATGGCAATGGCGCTCATGGCAGCCATACCGGCCCGCCTGATTGAAGCTCATGTTTCCATGACCGAAGGCAAATTTTTAAAGAGCGAACTCAAGCGCACGGAACTGTTCAAAAAGACGCTTGGACTCATCGGCGCGGGAGCCATTGCCACTGAGACCGCCAAACGCGCCGCCGCTTTTGGAATGAAGGTAATCGCCTTTGACCCATACATCAAAGAACATCCAGTCGCGGATATGGTTCCAACAATGGACGCCCTGATCGCTCAAGCCGATTACATCTCAATTCACACTCCGCTCACAGATGAGACCAGAGGCATGATTAACTCCGCGCTAATCGCCAAGATGAAAGACGGCGTCATTATTATCAACACCGGCCGAGGCAAGTGCGTAGTTGAGAATGATCTGGCCGAAGCCCTCAAGAGCGGCAAGGTCCGCGCTTACGGCACAGACGTATGGTTCAGCGACCCGCCGCCGTCAGACTGTCCGCTCCTCAAGGCTCCCAATGTATTTATGGCCCCACACATTGGCGCCAGCACAAAAGAAAACCTTGGGCGTATCGGAGATGAAGTCATCGCTATTTTAACGGACTTCAACAAGTAAAAACGGCCGGGGAAAAAGCGGGAAAAAATCTGAAACTGCTAAGGTTTCCATTCATATGAGGTCATCAATGTCTAAACGTACCATTAACTTTTACGCTGGTCCAGCCGGACTCCCAATGGAGCCGCTCAAAAAGGCGCAGGACGAACTGCTGGATTTTGCGGGGACCGGCATGTCCGTCATGGAAATCAGCCATCGTTCCAAGGAATACGACGCTGTTCACGAAGAGGCTATCGCTCTCACAAAAGAGCTGATGAACATTCCGGACAATTTTAAAGTGCTGTTCATCCAGGGCGGAGCGCACCTTGCTTTCGGCATGATCCCTTTGAACCTGCTGCGCAAAGACCGCAAAGCCGATTACATCACCACAGGCAACTGGGCTGAAAAAGCCTATAAAGAAGCCAAGCTGGTCGCGGGCGACAGAGTCCGCGAAGCCGCCACCACAAAGTCTGAAAAGTTTGCCCGCCTGCCAAGACCATCTGAGTTACAAATAAGCCCTGACGCCGCTTTTGTCCACTTCACATCCAACAACACGGTTGAAGGCACTCAGTGGCACGAATTTCCCAAAACCGACAGACCTTACATCTGCGACATGTCCTCCGACATCATGTGGCGTCCCATGGACATTTCCCAATTCGGAATAATATACGCCGGCGCTCAGAAGAACTTAGGCCCGTCAGGCGTCACCCTGGTCGTCATACGCGAAGATTTCCTTGAAATGTGTGAAGCCCAGGACCTGCCAAGCTATCTGCGGTACAGGATTCACGCTGAAAAGAACAGCCTCTATAACACACCGCCGACATTTGGTATTTACATACTCCGCAACATCCTTGCTTACAACAAGTCAATTGGCGGATTGAAAACCATTGAGGCAAACAACCGCAAGAAAGGCGAACTGCTCTACGGCTGCATTGACAAGCATTCCGGCTTCTTTAAATCATTCGTCACAGAAAAAGCAGATCGTTCGCTGATGAACATTGACTTCTTTCTCCCAACCGATGAACTCACTGATACATTCGTCAAAGAAGCCAAGAAGAACGACATGGTTGGCCTCAAGGGATACCGCGACATCGGCGGAATCCGAGTCAGCGCCTACAATGCCGTCACGGTTGATAATGTGAAAACACTGGTTGAGTTCATGGAAGAATTTGTCAAGAAAAACGGATAGGGGACGTTTATTTCATTGATTGATCTTTACTCCACTGTGGTTTGATCCCCCGGCCTTGCCGCGGACACGGTTTCGCAAGCGTTCCTTCAGGCCGGAACAGCCCAATACCCAGCCTTGAAAGGCGGGGTATCACCGCAAGGCGTATGTTTGGCGGGGAACGCAAACCCCTGCCAAACATTGATAGCGCATGAGACTAAAGGCTCATGCGCCCTTATTGCTTTAACCTGGGGGCAAAATTGCTTCAGCTAATTTTGCTCATCTTCTACTTATTGCCGT
>JAITCJ010000032.1 GCA_031283145.1 Holophagales bacterium
AGTTGGTATGGCGGCGAGCAATCGCCGCCCGCAAGTTTTTGAAAAATCAGGGTTTCCCTGTTTTTCAAAAACTTTGGCGCTTTAGCGTTCAATGTCAATTGAACGCGACTTGGTATAAGCAGATCGTTGGCGCCGCTGTCCTCGCGTAACACAGACAGCAAGGCAGCGAAAACATTCCATTGCGATGTCCGCTTTCCTTTTTCAATCTCAAGAAGAGCCTGTCTGCTGATTCCCAGTTTCTCGGCAAGTTCAGATTGTTTTAACCGAAGCTTCGTTCTTAGAAATTAGAAGGTTTTCCGACATCTTTTTGGTCAGTCGTCTTTGTTAATCTCGCCAGACAGGTATTTAATACATCATCGCTGAATGAGGAAACGGCTCTGCCGAACCGATTGTCAACTTAACATAAAGATAATATACATAGCCTGACAAAACAACAGCGCAACCTACATGTATCTCTGTAAATAAATGAAAACCATTATACACCAGACCAGGAGGCCGATAATATTGATAGCGATCCCCGCTGTAGCTGTGTTTGTCGGCAACCCTGCCGCAATAAGCTTTCATTTAGCGTCAATACCCATAATAAGGCCAATGACCGAAAACACTAATGGGAGACAGAAAAAAACAATGATTCCAAGAACCAAAGACGTGGTTGCCTTGCTTCTTGTTGCGGGGCCATCCCCGTACCGCGAAACGACATCAATGATGATGGCTGTCGGCTTTGTGCTGGCCGCCTTCCACCGGCTTCATGAAAGTCACTTCGCCTGTGGTTATGTCGTATGAGGCGGGCAAGAGCCAAATCTTTTTGTGGTTAACATACTCACGGATGATGTTACTTCGGTTATATACGGTCTGTGCCTGACGTACTGCGTTCACCTGCTCCAAGCGATCTTTGTATTCGGCGTCTGTCTCGTCTTTGGCTTTGGGGGTGGATTCCAGCAGTCCCGCCATGAGGTGCTGAAAAATGTACAGATTGTCATGGAGCGGCTCGCCCTTGGCGTCCGCAACGGCCCCAACAGCGCCGCACTTTGTGTGACCCATGATAACTACAATTTTTGAGCCTAAATGCTCTACCGCGTATTCAATGCTGGCGATACCCAATGTGTCCGGACTGTTTCCAGCCGCACGAATTGAAAAGACCCTGCCCAATTCCTGATCAAAAATCAGGTTGTCCATAGCGCGGCTGTCGGAACATGTGATAATAACTGAAAATGGAGCTTGCTTTTTTGCCAGCGTGGTACGCAATTCTTTATCCTGAGCCGTCATAAGCGTTCTGACACGTCCGCCTTTAATAAAGCGGTCGTTTCCGGCTTTCAGCTCGGCGAGGGCGGCTTCGGGCGTGGTAACGTCCTCGACCGAAATGACTTTTGCGCGATTCGCCAGCTCTTGTTGATAAAGCGCGTTTTCAATGAAGAGAGTTGAAATCCTTTCATGAGTGTCATTAATTTTGGTTGCATGACTCGCGTGTTTATCTGCGGCGCTGGATTTAGGCGCGGCACTGGTTCTGTTAACGGTGGAAGTTCCGCTACCTCTGGCTCCAAGGTCTTTTTGGCTTAATGGTGAACCGGCTGGGGTTGTCCTCTCACCTTTTACCGACCTGGCACTGTCAATCAGTTCGCGCACTGTTTCCTTGGAAGTGCCTGGCGGAGGCGCTTCCTGTTTTGAATTTTCCTGGGGACAAGGGGCCAGGAGCAGGCAGGCAAGAATAAAAAGTGAATACATTAGCATCCTCCCAAAAGGTATTGCTCATCAAAAAAAGGCTAGTAGCCTGAGGTCAATTTGTCAAGTAAAATTTAAGTATTGTCTCTGGCGCTGGCCAGTTTTTTATTATTCTTTGCGGAGCTTTTATGAAATGTAAGTACTTTCCAACACTTTTCCTTTTGGCGGCTGGCGCATTCGTTCAGGCCGACGCGCCATTGCTGTTCACAACGCCGACCGTGAGCAAAACGCACATTGTGTTTTCTCATGCCGGCGATCTTTGGATTGTCGGCAGGGAGGGCGGCGAGGCGCGCAGATTGACATCCGGCGTTGGAGTTGAAGCCAGGCCATATTTTTCTCCGGACGGCGGCATGGTTGCTTTTACCGGTGAATACGACGGGAATACAGATGTGTATGTTGTCCCTGTGTCAGGGGGGGCGCCGAAACGTTTGACTTATCATCCAGGGTCTGATTCCGCGGCGGGGTGGTCCCCGGACGGCAAAGTGCTTTTTTCCTCTTTCCGCAACAGCCAAACCGGCAGAACAGCCCAACTGTTTATGATTTCGCCTGATGGCGTCTGGCCTGAGCTGATCCCGCTGCCAATGGCTCACGAAGGCTCTTTTTCACCGGATGGCAAGTTCCTGGCCTATGAGCCGCTGCGCAGGGCATTTAACGCCTGGAAGCGCTACCGCGGTGGAACAGCGTCATATCTCTGGATTGCCGACCTGAAAGATTCCAGTTTTATTAAGGTTCCCAGGACAAACAGCAACGACTTTTGCCCCATGTGGGTTGATAAAAACATCTATTTCCTTTCGGACCGCGAAGGTCCCATAACCCTTTATTCATATGACACAAACACAGAACAGGTCGAGCGTAAGATAAATAATACCGGATTGGACTTCAAGAGCGCCAGCGCAGGTCCCGGCGCCATTGTCTATGAACAGTTCGGCGTCATTCACTTGTACGACACGGCTGCAAATCAAAGCAAAAGAGTAAATATTACTCTTGCTGGTGACATGCCCGGAGTAAGGCCGCGCTTTGAGCCTCTGGCCAACCGCATCCAGAATGCCGATATATCGCCGAATGGGGCCAGAGCCGTATTTGAGGCCAGAGGTGAAATTATAACTGTTCCGGCTGAAAAGGGCAGTGTCAGGAATATTACCGATGCGCCGGGCATCATGGAACGCGATCCAGCCTGGTCGCCGGATGGCAAATCCATAGCGTATTTTTCTGACGCGTCAGGCGAATACGCGTTGCATGTCAAATCGCAGGATGGTACTGGCGCGCCTCGCGTTATTAATCTGGAGCCCAGTTTTTACTACAGTCCAACCTGGTCGCCGGATTCCAAAAAAATCGCTTTCACGGACAAGCGCCTCAATATCTGGCTCGTTGATCTTGATAAAGGCAGGCCGGAGAAACTGGATAAGCTTGAGCGAGGCGGCACAGGGTTGGCCTGGTCGCCCGACAACCAGTGGATTACATACTCCAAGGCGCTGGCGAATTACTACACCGCAATATTTGTGTGTAATTCGCAAACCAGAAAAATACATCAGATAACTGATGGAATGAGTGATGCCGAGAGTCCGCAGTTCGATCGGTCAGGCAAGTACTTGTTCTTTACGGCCAGCACTAATATCGGGCCGATGATGTCCGGCTTTGATATGAACTCCTACCCCCATAGCCACACAAGAAGCGTTTATTTGGCTGTACTCAGGAAAGGCGAACCATCGCCGCTGGCGTCCGAGAGCGATGAAGAAAAGCCCGGCGAAAAGACCGATGACGCAAAGTCGGCGGATTCTAAGTCCGCCGCAACCAAGTCCACGGATACCAAGTCCGCCTCAGTCAAACCTGTGGATAAAAAACCCGAAAATGAAACCATAATTGATTTTGACGGCTTGGATCAACGTATTCTGGCTCTTCCTATCTCGGAGAGAAATATTGCCGGTTTAGCCGCCGGAAAACCAGGAATCCTTTTTGTTGCGGAATTTCCACGCGTAAGCGGTCAGGAATTTAGTGGCATGACGATTCAAAAATATGACTTAAAAAAGCAAAAACTGGATAAAGTCGCTGACGGTATCAGGAGCTTTTCGCTCTCCGCCAATGGTGAAAAAGCATTGGTAAGAACACAGGACAACTGGTTCATAGTCCCGGCAGATCAAGCTCCCAAGCCTACAGATACCAGACTCCGCGTAAATGAGGCCGAGGTGAGGGTTGACCCTAAGGCCGAGTGGGCGCAGATGTACAAGGAAGCCTGGCGCATCCAGCGCGACTACTTCTATGACCCTGGTCACCACGGTTTGGACCTCAAGGCCACTGAAGCGCGTTATGCTCCATACGTTGAAGGACTTCACCACAGGGCCGATTTGAACTATCTCTTTAATGAAATGTTTGGCGAACTCACCGTTGGCCATCTGTACGTAAGTGGCGGTGATATGCCTTCAGTCAAGCGCGTTCCGGGCGGGTTGCTGGGCGCTGATTTCAAGATTGAAAATGGCCGCTATCGCTTTGCAAAGATATATAACGGCGAAAACTGGAATCCCAACCTCAGGGCGCCACTCACTGAACCAGGCTCAGAAGTGAAAGCCGGCGAATATCTTTTGGCAGTGAACGGGCGTGATCTGACAGATAAGGGCAATCCTTACCAGCTTCTGGAAAACACTTCCGGCAAACAGGTCGTTTTGCGCGTCGGCTCGGATCCGAGCGGCAAAGACGCCAGAAATATAACTGTTGTGCCGATTGCGAGTGAAAACGGTTTGCGCAATTTAGACTGGATTGAGACAAACCGCCGTAATGTGGCTAAGGCTACAGGCGGTCGCATTGCGTATGTTTGGCTTCCCGACACGGCCAACGGGGGTTATACCAATTTTAATCGCTATTGGTTTGCGCAGTTGGACAAGGATGGCGCTGTCATTGACGAGCGATTCAATGGCGGAGGCAGCGCCGCCGACTACATCATTGATTACCTGAAGAAACCGGTGAACAGCTACTGGGCGATGCGTGACAGCGAGGATTCCAGGCAGCCGTTTGGCACGATGCCCGGCCCTAAGGTAATGATGATCAATGAACACGCCGGAAGCGGCGGCGATTACATGCCGTGGCTGTTCAGGCGGGCGGGGCTTGGGCTGCTCATTGGCAAGCGCACTTGGGGTGGTCTGGTTGGTATCGGCGGCTATCCCAATCTGATGGATGGCGGTTCGGTCACGGCGCCGCACTTTGCTTTCTATACGCCGGAAGGTCAGTTTGACATTGAAAACAAAGGGGTCGCCCCCGATATAGAAGTTGAGTTGGATCCAAAAGCCTGGCGCGAAGGCAGGGATACCCAGCTCGAAAGGGCGATCAGCGTGGTCATGGAAGAACTCGGGAAAAACCCGCCTGTCAAGGTAAAGAGACCAGCGTATCCCAGATATGACCGCTGAACGAATCCTGTGCCCTTTGCTAACGAAAGGGCACAGGATTGTGTTGTTTTCGTATAGTCAATTAACCTGAAAAACAAGCTGCGCTCTGTTCTTCAGGTTATATAGTGAAACAGCTTTAAAACGGTACGTTGCCCTGTGGCTTTCGTCTGCGTTTCCATTTCGCTCACCGCCGAAGGCGGGGAGCGAAATGGAAAGCGTAGCTGTGAACTATAGAAGGTAATGACAACAAAAAGTGGAACTGCTATAAGAAGGACCGTTTTAAAGTTGATTGGCTATATATAGCCAGTCAACTCCGTTGAAGTCGCAAACCAGGAGTTTTGCAACTGGCTTCCATGATTAGAAAATGTATGACGTGACTGCCAAGAAACCACATGAAAATGAGGCTGTCAGAATTTTTCCGCTTTGAAATGATCTCAATTCTTTTGTTCCCGCTGTGCAAAGGCGGGAACAAACATCAAATAGTCAGGATTGAAAGGCCACACAGCCATCCGCTACCGCCTGTGTCAAATACCAAAGAGCTGAAGATTTCCAACTTCGCTACAATTATTTTACACATAAAACAAATTTCTTGTAACTTTTTTAAAAATTCAAGAACTTTTCTTCAAATCACATAAATGTTGATTCTCATATTGATTTCATATCAAAACCGCGTTCCGCGTTTTTGATATGAAAGTTTTTACGTGAGCTTCAGCTTTGTTGGCTAGATAGCAATTTTCGCTTGTATTGTCTGCACAACGGCGGGTAGCGCCCACATACAAACAATACGCTGCCATGAACTCTTGGTACCCAGCCCCCCACAGTCGGTATTTCGGCATCGCAAACCTCATTCTGCAAGCAAATCATGGCATAGCAGTTCGACCACAAAATGTTGAACTTCTATAAAATCACCGTGTCAAAAATGTCAAAAATATTTTTGACACGGCTGTTTGCCGTTATATAGACAAGTTGCAATCTATCTCCATTATTTTCAACAATTATATAATTAATACTTTATTGATTATTAGTGTTTATATCAGTTTTCCCGCCTTTGCACGGCGGGAACAGATAAACCAAAAATATTTTTCATTTTCAACCAGGTAACACCAGCAATAGCTGGACTTTTTACTACCTACACATGGAGTCAAAAAAGTGATGACAGGCAAACATACACATATCACGCTCCTGGCGCTGCTGCTCGGGGCTTTGGGAGGCACCGGCCTTTCGGCGCAAGCGCCTGAATGGTCAATGGGCGGAAGGCTGGCGTTTGGGGCAACCCTCGCGGGAAAAGAGCCGCAGTATGGAACCGCCACGATTGGCGCCAGTATTTGGTTGGAAAAGAGGTTAAGCGAAGTCGCGGGACTGTTCTGTGAATTCAACTATCAGTACTTCTATACCCAACAATACGAAGCAACTCAATTCGGTTGGGGCTATCGTCCGAATCCCGACAACCCGAGCGGAACCGCCATCGCCGGTGTCATCAACCCCATAACTTCCGTTGATACAAGGAGAGACCAACTGGAAGGTTACGGTCTCATATTTGGTTATAGGTACTACATCACCCCTAAATTCAGTATTCACGGCGGCATAGGGGGCGCCGTCTGGATTTCACAGCAACAGGCGGTTGGAGAAATAAGAATAGTGGAGACTGCCTTCGGCACCACTTCCCTATGGAACGAAGGCCTTGCCTATACCCCCGCGAAACGCAACATTCAGCCTGTTATCAACGCCGGGGTCAAATACGAATTGACCTCCAACGCCAGTATAGAAGGCAACCTGCGCTATAT
>JAITCJ010000039.1 GCA_031283145.1 Holophagales bacterium
AAGGCCGCCAGTCTGAGTGCAATCAGCGACGGCACCTCCCGTGACAATGACTCTGACCGACATACCATGCGCATCCACGGCCAGGTGTATCTTAGTGTTGAACCCACTTTTGTACGGTCTGCGTCCTGGCCGCTCCCCTTTGCCCCGGCGCCGTCCCGGCGGACCTTGACGTGTGTCGCGTCTATCATCAGCCACGCCAGTTTTGCAACTTCAACGGAGTTGACAGGCTGTACCCTCATTTCGCCGGACGCGCCACTGGAGCGGACGGCGAAATGGAGGACGCGAACAGAAACAGGGTTTTGCAACTGGCTCTGCGGAACGCAATTTTGATATGAAAGCGTTATCTATCAGATACCGCGCTATCTTTTGGCGCTGGCAGAGTGTAATCAACCAACTCAATCAGCGCCAAATCAGCGGCATCACCAAGTCTATGGCCGGTCTTGAGTATGCGTGTGTAACCGCCAGCTCGTTCGCTGAAACGCGCTCGAAATTCCGGGGCAAATATCTTAGCGACAACAGCCTTGTTGCCTAGTCTGGCCATCGCCAACCGCCTATTGGCAACGGTATCAGATTTAGCTAATGTGATAAAAGGCTCAACAAACTTACGAAGTTCTTTGGCTTTAACAACGGTAGTTTGTATCCGCTCACTCTGCAAAAGCGCTGTCGCCAGATTTTTCATCAGGGCTTTGCGTTGGTTAGTGGTACGCCCTAATCGCTTACCTGAAACATTTTGACGCATATGTTCTCCTATTTTACATTAAATTATTAAAATCAAAGTTCCTGATCAAGGCGCATACCGAGAGATAAGCCAAGACGCGTCAACTCGTCCTTGATTTCCTGAAGCGATTTCTTGCCAAAATTCTTAGTCTTCATCAATTCAGCTTCAGTTCTTTGAATTAATTCCCCAATAGAGGTGATATTGGCGTTTCTCAAACAATTATTAGCTCTGACGGACAGCTCAAGTTCTTCCACAGACTTGCCGAGCAGCGCGTTGACGCTCTCGCTTGAGAAAGCCATTGATCCGCCTTCAGTATCAAGGAGATCCTCGTCTTGACGAGCAAAAACCAGAAAGTGTTCCCTGAGTATCATGGAGGCATCGCTGACAGCATCTTGGGGGTCAATTGTACCATTAGTCCAAACCTGCAAGACGAGCTTCTCAAACTCCGTACTTTGCCCCACGCGGGCAGGTTCTATGGTGTAGTTGACTCTCGCTATAGGGCTATGGTTTGAGTCCAGCGGAATAAATCCTGTGGCAAGCCTTTCATCCAAGTTGCGATCGGCCGTCACAAAGCCGCGTCCAAGACTGACCTGGATTTCCATTTCTAACTCACCATCTTCTCCAAGCGTGGCAATGTGAATATCAGGATTAACTACTTCAATATTCTGATTGCATCGAATATCTTTTGATGTGACAACGCCTTCGCCCTTGAATGAAATAGTCACAATCTGAGGAGAGTTTGTGTGTAATTTAAATGGAACCTCTTTGATGTTCAGAAGGATATGTGTAATGTCCTCCCAAACTCCTGGCAAAGTTGTAAATTCATGTTGCACACCTTTAATGCGTACATTTGTCACAGCAGCGCCATTAATGCTGCTTAACAAGACACGCCTCAATGAATGCCCAACCGTTGTGGCAAACCCACGTTCAAATGGGTAGGCGACAAACTCCCCAAAAGAGCTTGTTTTTGTGGTCGCTGTTAGTTCCGCGAAACGCGGACGCTGGAAGTCGCTGATATTTAGCATCCCTGATCCCTTACTTGCTGTAGAGTTCAACGATCAACTGCTCGTTAATGTCGAGAGTTACGTCTTCTCTAGCTGGAACTGCAATAACTTGCCCTTTAAACGCGTTTGCGTCGAATGAAAGCCATTTGGGGATTCCTCGACCGGCAGCAGTTTCAACGGAAGTTTTTACAGATTCAATTTCGCGGGCGCTGGCGTCAAGTTCAATACATTGCCCGGTCTTGGTAAGGAAAGATGGAATGTCAACCCTCTTCCCATCCACAAGAATATGGCCATGTAAAACCATTTGACGCGCTGTGCGGCGGCTGGCGGCAAAACCAAGACGGTACACAACATTGTCAAGGCGGCTTTCAAGCAACGCCAACAAATTGTGACCGGTGACGCCGCGTTTTTTTTCAGCCTTTTCAAAATACAAGCGAAATTGCTTTTCTAAAACACCATAAATACGCTTGACTTTTTGCTTTTCACGAAGCTGTAGAGCATAACCGGTAGGCTTTTTTAGCTTACCAGCGCCATGTTGCCCCGGAATTTTTCCCTTGCGCGTTTCAAACGAGCATTTTTCTTTGAAACAGCGATCGCCCTTTAAATATAATTTCATGCCTTCGCGCCGACAGAGGCGGCAGGCGGCTTCGGAATATCGAGCCATGAATCTCCTCCTCGTTTATACGCGGCGCCGTTTTGGAGGGCGGCATCCGTTGTGGGGAATTGGGGTTACGTCACGAATACTTGTCACCTGAATTCCACAAGCATTTAGTGCGCGAATAGCGGATTCACGTCCTGCGCCAGGTCCTTTGACTCTGATATCAACAGAACGAATACCTTGCTCTTTGGCAGCCTCTGCGGCTACGCCAGCAGCAATTTGCGCCGCGTATGGGGTACCTTTGCGAGTACCGCGAAAATTCTGATTGCCGCTGGACGCCCAACTGAGCATGTTACCTGTGGGATCAGAAATTGAAATGATAGTGTTATTGAAAGAAGCGTGTACATGGGCAATGCCATGAGGAACATTTTTCTTTTCTTTTTTCTTGACCACCTTTTTTCCGTCTTTCTAGTACTGGTTTTTAGCCATAGCCTACCACAACCTATTTGTTTTTGCCGGCGATAGCTCTACGCTTTGCCTTGCGACTGCGT
>JAITCJ010000142.1 GCA_031283145.1 Holophagales bacterium
TAGTAATACTCCAAAAAAGCCGCGTTCTTCAGCCCATGCCGCAAAAATAAAATCTGTGGTTTTAACAGGTAAATAATTCAACTGAGTCTGAGTGCCGCCAGTCAAACCCTGACCAAATATCCTTCCAGCTCCAATCGCTATTTTAGCTTGATTGGTCTGGTAATTTTTGTCTTTTAAATTAGTTGCCGGATTTAAAAAATCAATAATACGCTCTTTTTGGTATCCTCGAATAAAATTTGATTTCCAGGCTATGGGAACAGATATTCCAATTACTATAGCGGCAACAGCTACCCACTTCCAGTTCAAGCCTTTAATGAGCGGTATTACAATCAGAATAGGCATATAAGAGAGTGCCATTCCTAAATCTGGTTGTTTTGCGACAATAGCGGCCGGCAGCAACACAGCGGAAGCGGCGGTTATGATTTCAGGAATTTTGACTTGATCAATCAGACGCTTTCCCAGGAAATCAGCGACAAATATCAGCGTAGTCCATTTGACAAGTTCGCTTGGTTGGAAATTAAAAGTTTTCGTACCCAGCCATCGCCTTGCGCCCTCGCCGGCTCCAAGTTTTAAACCGAGGGGAGTGAAAGCGACAAGGAGCAAGAGAAATATTCCAAAAGAATATATCCACAGGCTTTTACGAAAAATTTGATGGGGAGAACGACTTGCGATAGCTATCAACAAGCCAAAACTTATTCCATAGAACATAAGCTGCTTGAGCCAGATTTTGGACTGACCGCTTTTTCCGGCGGAGTAAAGCGTGAGAAGCCCAAGCCCTATTAGCAACAACATAGGGACAATTATTGAAAAATCTAATCGGCGCATTCTTCCTTTCATTGCTTATCCCTATCAATTTCATTCGGGATTGCGTAAAAAGAACCGGAGGGCCTTTTGACCGGCGGCGGCAGTGGGTTGGTTTTGCGTTCAATGAACCAATATTTGCATATTTTTTGCGCGATGGGGGCAGCGGCTGACGCGCCAAACCCAGCGTGTTCCACCAATATTGCCCAGGCAATCTGCGGGTTATCCCTTGGGGCGTAGCCGGCAAACCAAGCGTGATCCCTGAATTGTTTGGCAGAGGATAAATAGGCTTCTCGCGTGGTGAACTTGGCGACTTGAGCCGTTCCTGTTTTTCCGCAGATTTCCAAATCCGGCATATAAATGCTCCTTGCTGTACCATACCTGACCACTTGTGACATTGCCTGGTCAAGAAGCGTCCAAGTATTATTGTCAAGGTTTGTATCACGCACAGGTTTGGGAGGGTATTCCTTTAATTTTTGTGTCTGCTCATCTCTATAGCCTAGTAAAAGGTGCGGCGTTATTATTTTCCCTTTGAGCGCAAGCGTGGAGAAAAACCGCGCCAAACCAATTACGGTGACGCCAACGGCGCCTTGGCCAACGGCGGCTGTGACTGTATCTCCTGAGTACCATTTTTTTTGCGCGGGATCAGAAAATTGTCGTTCTTTCCAAGCCCTGTTCGGAATGCGGCTTGGTATTTCGTTAGGCAAGTCAACACCTGTTTTTTCGGCGAGTCCATATTTGAGGGCCGTTTCATAAATTTGGTCAATGTCCAGCCTGGTGCCTAATTCAAAGAAAAAGATATTGCAACTGACTGTAATGGCTTGAAGAAGGTCAATGCTTCCATGAGTGCCTTCGCAGCGGCGAGGAGCGTTATAAAAGGACTTTGTACCGGTGCATGTTATTCGTGTTTGGGGGGTTATAACTCCATGTTCCAGTGCTGACAAGGCCATCAGGAGCTTAAATGTAGAGCCGGGGGAATGGGTGCTTTTAATAGCTCGGTTATACATACGGTTACGGCCATCGCTGTCCAGAAGATATTCCGTTTTTTTTGTGTTTCGCCTGTCCAGGAACGCGTTTGGGTCGAAAGAAGCAGAGGAATACATGGCTAAAACGCCGCCATCTCTGAGGTCCAGAACAACGGCGGCGCCATTTTCTTCACCGTAGGCGTTATGTAGAATGCTTTGCAACCCCGCGTCCAGAGTCAAATAAACAGTTTCTCCAACTTTATAAGGGTTTTCCCCTTTCAGCGCCACTTCACGACCAAGGTAATCGGCAATAATTTCACGTGAGCCGTCTTTGCCTCGGAGTATGTCGTCATGGGATGATTCGAGACCATCTATGCCAATTATGTCGCCTTGACGATAATTTTTATCTTTGAGTTGCGCTAATTTTTCTTTAGAAACTTCACCAACATAACCAAGAACGTGTCCGGCAAGTTCTTCCCCCATATAAATACGCCTTGGCGCCACTTTAATACTGACAAAAGGAAATCTTGCTCTTGTTTTCTCAGCTTCAGCAAGGTCAGATTCGTCCAGATTATCTTTGAGCAGCAGGTAACGATTGCTGCCCGCCTGGTTAGCCGCAAGTATTTTGCGCCTTAAATCGTCAGGTTCCATTTGCAGTTCATGCGCAAGCGCCTGAACTTGCTGAACAGCGCTGGTTTGGCGAACATTTTGGGGCCGGTCTTTTGGCAGATCAGGCAAGTCCCCCCGATCTATTACAAGATTTAGCGCATACTGATTCTCAATCAGCTTGTGTCCATTGCGATCTAAAACCAAGCCCCGAGGCGCTGGTGTTGTCTGAATTTTTATAGCCTGCATAATGGCATCTTGCTTCAGCTCTTTGCCGCGCAAAATTTGAATCCATCCATAGCGAACCGTTACTATGCCTAGCAGACACCAAAGCGCCCCTTCAAATACGCCCAAACGCCGTTGAAGCAACATACGATTCCTTTGCTCCATAAATCTACCTCCTCATATGGGGCGGCTTATAAAAGCGCCAAGCCACCGACCCCCAAAAGGGGAACAAAACTAAAGTCCACTGCCATTCATAGCCCAGCATATGTGGTCCCGAAGCGATGTTCACAAATAAATACACTAAAGCGATGTGCAGCATGGCGGCCAGAGCAAGCTGTAAATAATAAGCAAATGGTTTTTCCGGCGGTCCGATTGATAGAGAATACCAAAGGAGAAGCGCGCAGATCATATTGCCCAGAGCCGTCCCGCCCATTCCCGTATATGTGCGGAAAGCTATTTCCAATATCCATCCCCCTATTGCGGCAAGCAACGCGCAATGAAGAGGCTTGCGCAATTCCGGGGCTATACCCAAAACAATAAAAACGTGAATAACCGCCTGGGGACCGGGCCATGGAGCCAACAGGTACATTCCAACCAAACAAGACAAGGCGATCAAGACAAGGTACCTTGTTCTGACAGTTGAACGGATCATTTACCATCCCGCTTGGATATAGGTGGCGGCAACTCAAATTTTGGGTTAAATTCCAACTGAGGATTGCTGGGCAAAACAAATAACAGCCCCAGTCGATCGAGCGGCGCGGCAAGTGTGACTTCAATATACATTTCGACCGACCCGGGATATACTTCAGACACGTACCCTACTAACAGGGCTTTGGGGAAAACACGATCCAAGCTGGAAGTATATACAGGTTCGCCGAGCTGAACAGTTTCCTGGTTGCTGATGTAGCGTATAGTTGACAAACCGGGGTTAACGCCCTGAAGTACGCCTGTCGCGCGACTTCTAGCCAGCATGACGCCGGTCGAAGCATTATAAGCGTCCAGAGGCAGGACAATGGATTGTGAGCGACCAACAGCCCAGATTCGACCAACAACGCCTTCTGCGCAAATTACGCCCTGATCCGCCTTGATGCCGTGGTCTTCCCCTAAGTCAATGACAATAGCCCCATATTTGGCTTCCCTGTTGTTCGCAATAATGCGAGCCGTTTGCATCTCAATAGGAAGCAAGCTCTTGAGACCCAATAGATTTATAGCTTCATCCGCTTCTATCAGCCGAGCGCTATCGCGCTGTCGTTCTAAACGCAACGCCGTGAGCTCGGCGCGGAGAGTATCCAGTTCCTGTTGCGCGGCATCAAGGTTTTTTATTTTTTGCGACCGGTCATAGCGCCAGTTTTCCCATTTGGCCGAGATGGATACAACCGGACTAGTGAAAAAATCAGCGGCGCTAAACCAAATGGAATGTGCCTGCCTGCCAAGAAAAACCCATATTAAATGTCCAAAAACAAGAACAAATAATATGTACCTTTCCCGCCAAACAGGATTCCAGAGCTGGCCGTCACGCTTCATTTCCCGCTCCAGGGTTGGTGACCCATTGGTAATAGTCGGTTAAAAGTACTAGTCTAAGATTTGGATGCGTCTAAGGAATGGAATATCATCCAAAAGTACAGCCGTGCCGCGAACAACGGCTGTTTCAGGATCGTCGGCTCTATAACAAGGGAGATGGGTTTCCTTGCCTATTCGCATATCCAACCCCGGAATTTTAGAACCGCCGCCTGTAAGGCAGATGCCTCTATCAATGAGATCCGCCGCGAGCTGAGGCGGAGTTTCATTGAGCGCTCTGCGAACTAAGTCAACGATAGCCGAAATGGGTTCGTTGAGAGCTTCACGGATTTCGGTATCGTTCAGCAACAGAGTCTTTGGCAGACCTTCAAACTGATCTCTGCCGGAAACACTCATTGTGCGCGTATTTTCACTGGGATAGGCGGAGCCAATCTTCCATTTAACATCTTCCGCCGCGCTCTCTGAAATCAAGATGTTATATTTCTCACGAATGTATTTAATAATGGCTTCATTCATCTCATCTCCCGCAACAGGGATTGAGTCGGAAAACACTTTGCCATTATAAGCAATCACCGCGACATCCGTTGTTCCACCGCCAACATCAACAACCATGCAACCGCGCTTTTCGTATATGGATAACCCCGCGCCAATAGCAGCTACCATTGTCTGGTCAACCAAGAATACTTCTCCGGCCTTTGCGTCGTGACAAACTTGTCTCACAGCGCGGCGGGCAACCTGATGAGCCCTTGGAGGTACGCTCACTACAATTCTTGTATTGAATTTACGGCGTGGCCTTGCTTTTTGGATAAAGGCCGCAAGCATTTTTTCCGCTGCGTCAACCTCAAAAATCATTCCGTCTTTCATTGGACGAATAGTGGAAACACCTTGAGGCGAGCGTCCAAGTAACTGTTTGGCGTCATCGCCAACAGCCTCGACCTCATGAGTAGCAAGGTTCAGCGCGACAATTGAAGGCTCGTAAACAACAATACGCCCGGCCTGCCTTGTGTAAACAAGCACAGATGCCGTACCAAGGTCAATCGCTAGATCTGACGTAAAGAGATTGGACCAGAATTGGCTTGAAAATATGTGTGCCACCAGATGCTCCCAAGACTAGACTAGAATGACGCATAACTGAACAATTAGAGCTTTTTTCACTTGAAACACTTGCTTAATGACTGACAAAGCCCTTTGTAAGCATTTCCAAACCGGGATTTGTCGCCAAACCCCAGCTTAGAGCAATTTAACTTCTTAAAGCCAAATTGCTCCAAGCAGCCTAATTACAACTGCCATATCTATCATTCCACAATGAACCAAGTTTTTGTAGAGTAAAATTAGACAACAGAACTTTTGTATTTTATGTCAAATTTTTGAAAAATCAGAGGTTCTCAGCTTTTCAAAAAATGTGGCGTATTGGCGTTCAATGCCCATTGAACACAATTTGGTATTGGACAGCGTCAAAAAATAACAGCGTAAAACTTCAATCCTGATTAAATGCGACTTAATATAAAGATGCGTCCATTTTTTATCAAGGACTCTTTGAGCCAAGGAGGCACTGATGACAGATCATAAAAACATGGAGGCCGGCGAGCGGCTGTTGTCGGAATTCCCTACACCATCTTTAGAAGCCTGGAAAGAAGAGGTCATACGGCTATTGAAAGGCGCTCCCTTTGAAAAAAAGATGCTCACAGCAACTTATGAGGGCATAACACTGCAGTCAATTTATACGGCGGAAGACACCAAAAATTTGCCTTTCCAGGACACATTGCCTGGCGAATGGCCGTATTTGCGCGGCACGGAAGCGTTGGGTAAGCGTTTGAATGGCTGGTTGATAGCTCAAGAATTGCCTTTCGCGGATCCTAAAGATTTTAACGAAGCGCTTCGACACGACCTTGAACGCGGGCAAAATGCCGTGACCATCCTTTTAGATACAGGGGGATATTGGGGTCTTGACGCGGATCAAACCGAAACGGAGATGGTTGGCAAGGATGGAACATCCATTTCAGCCTTTGCTGACGCTGTTCAGGCTCTGGATGGTATTGAACCAACTATCCCCATAATGGTAGTAGGCGGAGCGGGGTCAGTTCCCGCCGCGGCGCTGGTTGTCGCCGCTCTGAAAGCAAGAGGCGCTGACCTCGCCAAAGCGAACTTAACTCTTGGGAACGACCCGTTGGGTTTTCTGGCCATCAACGGTCAACTGCCAATGAGCGTTGATGAAGCGTTCGACGGGCTTGCCAGCCTCACAAATTGGGCCATAGGCAACGCTCCAAAAACAAAGACTCTTGTTGCCTGCGGATTCCCATACTTTGAATCCGGCGCGAATTCTGTACAGCAGATCGCTTTTACCTTGTCCGGCGCTGTGGCTGCGCTAAGGGCTATGGAAGCCCGCGGGATCAGCGTTGAAAACGCGGCTTCCAGGATGGTATTCCGCCTAAAGATCGGCGGGCAATTCTTTATGGAAATTGCCAAACTGCGAGCGATGCGTGTTCTTTGGGCGCAAGCGGCCAGGGTTTGTGGCGCGAGCGATGAAGCCGCCAAAATTTGTCTGCAAACTAAGAATGGGCGTCTGAATAAGACCCAGTTTGATCCGTACGTAAATATACTGCGCGGAACAACCGAAGCCTTTGCCGCAATCGTCGGCGGAGCCGATTCCTTGCACATTGGCGCGTATGACGAGGTACTGGGCGGCCAGCCATCGAACCTGGGGCGCAGAATTGCCAGAAACACCCAAGTAGTGCTGCGCGAGGAGTCCAAGCTGGATCATGTTGCTGACCTGGCCGGCGGCAGTTGGGCCGTAGAAACTTTAACTCATCAACTGATAACTGCCGCCTGGAAGCTGTTTCAAGAAGTCGAGGCAATGGGGGGTCTGCAAAAGGCGCTGGAAACAGGTTTTGTTCAAAAGGCCATTGGCGAAGTCGCCAGTGCGCGGCGTAAAGCTGTTGCTGCGCGTACCGATGTGATTGTCGGGACAAATCAATATCCAAACGCGCTGGAAGCCGAACCGGAAATCAGGAACACTGATCACGCCGCGATTAAAGCCAAGCAGGGCGCAAAAGCGACTGCCGCGAGAAAGGGACAAGTCAAATCGAAAGATTTTACAGCCCTGCTTGACGCCGCGCCTAAGTCAACACTCGGCGAACTTTCACAGGCTCTGGGACGTTCCGGCAGTATCAGGGTTGAACCATTGTCAGTTTTCCGTATTACCGAAACATTTGAAACCTTGCGCAAAGCCATGATTAGAGCCAGAAAAGGTAAAACAGACGTCTTTTTGGCAAATCTCGGTCCTGTCAGCGCTTACATGCCGCGCCTTGACTTTACACGCGGGTTTTTCCAAGTCGGCGGATTCAGCGTGGAGGACAAGTCTTGGTTCAAGACTCCAGAAGATGCCGCTAAAGCCGCTATTGACAGCGGCGCGCCAATTATAGTGGCTGTCGGTTTAGATGATACTTACGTCGAGCAGGTTCCGGCGCTTGCAAGCGCCGTCAAAGCGTCCGGCGTTAGAACGGTCTTGGTTGCGGGTTTGCTTAAAGATCACGCTGACGCTTTCAAGGCGTCCGGCGTAGATGACTTTATCCATGTAAAGAGCGATGTCCACGCCGTATTGAGCGGACTGGCCAAAAGTCTGGAGGTGTTCTGATGATTCCGAATTTCAGCGCTACTGAGCTTCAGACAACTGCCTCAAAGGGAAAGGCAGACTGGGAAAAACAAGTCGGCGACACTTCCAAACTGACTTGGCTGACCAATGAACAGATTGCCGTTAAACCTATGTACTCTGCGGAAGATAACGCAAACGCAGAACATCTGGCTTATCTGGCCGGGATTCCGCCTTTCCTGCGCGGACCTTACGCGTCCATGTATGTAATACGGCCCTGGACAGTACGCCAGTACGCCGGTTTTTCTACCGCTGAAGAATCTAACGCTTTCTATCGCCGCAACCTGGCGGCTGGTCAAAAGGGCTTGAGCGTTGCCTTTGACCTTGCCACTCATAGGGGATACGACTCTGATCACCCAAGAGTATTTGGCGATGTCGGCAAAGCCGGTGTTGCTATTGATAGTATTTTGGATATGAAAATCCTCTTTGACCAGATTCCTCTGGACAAAATGAGCGTCTCCATGACCATGAACGGCGCCGTTCTTCCGGTCATGGCCTTTTACATAGTGGCGGGGCTGGAGCAGGGCGCCAGGCTGGAGCAGTTGAGCGGAACCATTCAAAACGACATATTAAAAGAGTTCATGGTTCGCAATACATATATTTATCCTCCAAAACCAAGTATGAAGATAATCGCGGACATCATTGCCTATACCGCGAAAAATATGCCCAAATTCAACTCCATTTCTATTTCCGGTTACCACATGCAGGAAGCCGGAGCCACAGCCGACCTTGAAATGGCTTACACGCTCGCGGATGGCGTTGAGTATGTTAGGGCGGGCTTAAAAGCCGGACTGAAAGTTGACGAATTTGCCCCGCGCCTCAGCTTCTTCTGGGGCGAGGGCATGAACCACTTTATGGAAGTCGCCAAATTGAGGGCAGGCAGACTCCTTTGGGCTAAATTACTGAAGACTTTCGATTGCGGCGACCCCAAATCCATGGCATTGAGAACACACAGCCAGACATCAGGCTGGTCGCTGGCTGAGCAGGACCCATTCAACAATGTGATTCGCACATGCGTAGAGGCTATGGCTGCTGTGCTTGGACACACACAGTCACTGCACACAAACGCGCTGGACGAAGCCATTGCGCTGCCAACCGACTTCAGCGCCCGCATTGCCCGCAATACCCAATTATTCCTCCAGGACGAAACCGGCATATGCAAGATTGTTGATCCTTGGGGCGGTTCCTATTATCTGGAAAGCCTTACCAATGAAATCATGCGCCTTGGCTGGAAGCACATCCAAGAGGTTGAAAAACTCGGCGGCATGGCCGCAGCCACAGAGACCGGCTTACCCAAGCTCCGCATTGAAGAAGCCGCCGCACGCCGTCAGGCCAAGATTGACAGCGGCGCTGAAACTATTGTCGGCGTCAACAAGTATCGTTTGGCAAAAGAAGACCCAATCGAAATTTTAGACGTTGACAATGTTGAAGTCCGCCGCCAGCAGATCGCCCGTCTGGAAAAGCTGAAAGCCGAGCGGGACAACAAAGCGGTTCAGACTGCCCTTGAATCTCTTACAAAATGCGCCGAAACAGGTCAGGGCAACCTGTTGGAATTAAGCGTGGAAGCCGCCAAAGTTCGGACAACCCTCGGAGAAATCAGCGATGCCCTGGAAAAAATATTTGGCCGCCATAGCGCGGAGATCAAAATGATTAGCGGCGTCTATTCTTCTGAATACATCAAGAGCGATGAAGTCGTTGAAGTCCGCGCGCTAACGGAAGCCTTTGCCAAAGAGGAAGGCCGCCGCCCACGCATTTTGGTTGCCAAGCTCGGCCAGGATGGCCATGATCGCGGCGCCAAAGTGGTCGCGACAGCGTTTGCGGATTTAGGTTTTGACGTTGACATGGGGCCATTGTTCCAGACCCCTGAAGAAGCCGCTAAAACAGCCGTTGAAAATGACGTCCACATTGTCGCCATGTCAAGCCTCGCGGCTGGCCACAAAACACTGTTGCCGCAATTAGTGGCCGAAATGAAAAAAAATGGCCGCGAAGATATTTTGATTGTAGTTGGCGGCGTTATTCCGGCTCAGGACTATGACGCCCTCCGAAGCGCCGGCGCTGCCGCCATTTTTGGACCCGGCACCAACATACCCTACAGCGCCAAGGTTGTTATGACAGAGCTTGATAAGAGACTTGGGTTAGGACTGATATAGTGAAACAACTTTAAAACGGTACGTTGCCTTGTGGCTTTCGTCTGCGCCTTCGTTCCGCTTTTAATGGAGTCAATCGCCGTAAGTCACTGTCGCTGCCTTGCAGCGCCAGTGTCAACGGCGATTTGACTCCATTCCTGTCGGCGGCTCACGTAACGAAGGCGCAGCCTTGGCACTCCGTGCATTCTACTTGAATAAAAGGACAGTTTTAAAGTTGATTGGCTATATTGCAATTTTCGCTTTTATTGCTTGCTTAACGGTGGGCAAAGCCCGCCTGCAAGCAATAAGCGGCCATGATTTGCTTGCAAATCACGGCATAGCAGTTCTTTCGTAACCTTGACAAAACATCTTAAAATTACATATACAGACAAGCAAAAAGTTTCTTGTTCGAGCTGTCACGAAAGAGGTCTAATTAGGGCGTGTTGACACTAGGTCAGCAGGTCACGAATGAGCGCCAAAAGAAAAAACACCAGGAACATCCGGTCCAGCTTGTCATAGCGCGTACAAACCCTGCGAAAACGCTTACATCTGC
>JAITCJ010000082.1 GCA_031283145.1 Holophagales bacterium
TTGACATAGTGAGCGCCGCAGCGTTGAGCTTGTTCGGCGATTAGTTCCTGAGCCTGCGGCTTGGTGCCGACGAACATGAAACTTTTGCCTTCGGAAGCGGCTTTTGTGACAAAGTTTGCCGCGTGATTCCAAAGGCGCAGGGTCTTTTGCAGGTCTATGATATAGATGCTGTTTCTGGCGCCGAATATATAAGGTTTCATCTTTGGGTTCCAGCGTTTTGTCTGGTGACCAAAGTGAACGCCCGCTTCAAGCAGTTCTTTCATTTGAATCGCAGCCATGATGGCCTCCTCAAAAAATCGCAGCTCTGCCGCGTTTGGGATTAAAGGCGGCTTGCCGCCCGAATCGCCCCCTAGGTGGGAGCCGTGAAACAATAACGGGGAGAACACATCTCCCCGTGAAAAGGAATAAAAACAAATTAACGCTTGCTGAACTGGAACCTGCGGCGAGCACCCATCCGACCGGGTTTTTTACGTTCTTTCATTCGCGGGTCGCGTGTCAGGAGGCCGGCATGGCGCAACATGGATTTAAGTTGTTCGTTATAGGAAAGGAGGGCGCGTGATAATCCCATGCGGATGGCCGATGCCTGACCTGCGGGGCCGCCCCCAAGCACTGTTACTACCATGTCGAACTTGCCCATCATGTCGGACAGTGTCAATGGTTGATGAACCACCATGCGCAGCACAGCATTGGGGAAATAATTTTCGAGAGTGCGGCCATTTACTGTGACCTTACCTGTGCCGGGCCGCAGGAAAACGCGCGCGATACTTGTTTTACGACGTCCTGTTCCATAGTGCTGGGTAATTGCCATGTGTTTACCTCTTGTGTATTACAGTTGGATATTCAGTGTTTCAGGTTGCTGGGCTTGATGTGAATGATTGGGTCCCGCATATACCTTGAGTTTGCGGTAAAACTGGCGGCCTAGAGGACCTTTTGGCAACATGCACTTTACAGCCTGCTCAATAACTCTGGTTGGGTAAGTCTGCATCATTTTATCCGCACGGACTTGCTTCATGCTGCCAGGTTGAGGCGTGACGCGCCTATAGTGCTTTTGCGTGAGTTTGTTGCCTGTGAGTACGACTTTTTCAGCATTTATTACGACAACGTGATCACCGGTATCAAGGAAAGGTGTCCAGGATGGCTTTGTCTTGCCCATCAGAACTTCAGCGACAATGGTACTTAAACGGCCAACGGGAATGCCCGTGGCGTCCACAAGGTACCACTTACGCTCAATTTCTTTGGCTTTTGGAAAAAATGTACTCATGACCATGCTCCAAATATGCAATCAGTGTAAAACGCACACGCATCGCGCTTGTGTGACGTACAAAAGCGCAGAAAGAAAAGCATATCGTTGATGCTGTAAATAGTCAAGGTGTTTTTTTAAAATGAGTGATGGCAGAAATTTTTGATTTGAGGTAAGCTACATTTTCGCCCATGTTCGGGCGTGAGTTCATCGGGCCGACAGGCCCATAACCAACGAGAGGACCTGAAAAGGCCAGGTAGGAGGAAACATGGAAGATGCCATTGCTGTCAGCTTGCGTACGGAAATCGGCAAGTCCGCGAATCGGAAACTGCGCAGGGAGGGATTGATTCCGGCCACGGTCTATGGTCTTGGCGAGGATGCCGTTTCTCTTAAAATCAGCCCAAAAATTGTCGCCCGTGTGCTTTCTTCGCCCACAGGCATGAACAGTTTGATTTACTTACAGCGTGAGGGAACGGATATCAAGCGGCATGTGATCATCAAATCTTTGCAACGCAACCCGATAACCGGCCGCTTGATTCACGTTGACTTCATGCGGGTTGATCCCAAACATAAAATTCGCGTTCATGTGCCGATTCACCTTGTCGGAACACCGGTTGGAATTAAGGAAGGCGGGATATTGGAATTTGTTCAGCGCGAAATCGAAATTGAATGTCTGCCAAACCTGATTCCCGCTCACGTTGACGTGGATATTTCTCATCTCAGGATCGCGGAAAATATTCGTCTGGACGAAATCAAGCTGCCGGAAAACATTGCGAACATGGGTGTCCCGCACAGCGTTATCTGCATTATTCATGGTCAGAAAGCCGAAGAAGCCGCAGCGGAAGCCACAGCGGAAGGGGGCCCTTCCAATAGTTGATACTGTTACAGCCGATCAATGGATTATTGTGCCTCTGGGCAACCCGGGTGATGAGTACACATGCACAAGACATAATTTAGGACGCTTGATGCTTCAAAGATGGGTGGATGAACAGCGTTTGAAGCCATGTGTGATTCACAGTTTTAATTACGGAACAATTTATTCCTTGAATTATCCTTTGATCGCCTTAGTGCCTTCCACCTACATGAATTTGAGCGGCAAGGCGGTTGTTGAAGCTGTGAGAAGCGGGTTCCCGACAGAGCGTATGCTGGTTATTTACGATGATAAAGATTTGCCTCTTGGAACCGGCCGCCTTGTTAAAAATGGAAGTTCCGCCGGTCATAACGGACTTCAAAACATTATTGATGAAATTGGCGATGATGGCTTTATACGTCTGCGGCTTGGCATAGGCCCGTTTCAGCGCCCACTGCGGGAATGGGTACTGGGGGAGTGGACTTCTGATGAATGGGATGTAATAGAGAAAATGGACAATGGATTTTTAAAATTCATATCCTGCTTGACGAATAATCCTACAATTAACGATTTGCAAAACCGTGTTAATAATATTGCTTTTTGGCAATAAAAACTCTTGTCAAAATGTATTTTTTGAGAGATACTAATTATTCGCGCCCTCATCAGGGGGCTCTCCTTGCTCTGACATAGTGTCGGGGCTTTATATCCACAAGGAGGATTATGATGCGCCATTATGAAAGCATCTTTATAGCCGCTCCTACGTTGACTGAAGAACAGGTTGATGAGCTTGTCAAGTACTTCGAGAGGATCATTGCCGAGCAGGGCGGCGAATTGTTCAAAACCGATCATTGGGGCCGTAAAAAGCTGGCTTACGATGTCCAGAAGTTCAGCGAGGGCTACTACACCTTGTTTGAGATAACTGCCGGACCTAAGCTGATTGCTGAATTAGAGCGGCGTTACCGCAATCACGAAAGCGTCATCAAGTACCTTTCCATTCGCATGGACGAAATCCAACAGGCATCCGGACGCCAAAAGAGCCGATATGAACGCGAAAGCAGACGTAAGGCAGCGGCCGGAATCAAAGAACGCGCTCTTGACGAGGTGATGGGATGATGAAGAGAGGCAACGCAAAAAACAGAGCCAAAAAGAAGACTTTTGGCGGGAGGCGCAATAAATTCTGTAAATTTTGTGTAGAAAAATCCACAACGATTGATTACAAAGACGTAAAAACACTAATGGCTTTCACGCCTGAGCGCAGCAAAGTATTGCCTCGCCGTACCAGCGGCGTTTGCGCCATGCACCAACGCATGTTGGTAGAGGCCATCAAGCGTGCGAGAAATATAGCGCTGCTTTCATTTACAACAGACTAGAGGGCTTGCGATACTTGCAAGCTCCTCTGCGTGAAACGCTCTGAAAACACTGGCTTTCCCCTTGGTGTATCCAGAAGAGGCAAACTCAGTTTTTTTAAAGTGCCGCCCGGCGAGGTTGATTATGACTAAAGTCGCATGGTTGTTTCCGGGACAGGGGTCCCAGGCTGTGGGTATGGGTATGGCGTTTGCTCAAGCCTATCCATCCGCGGACAAGGTGTTAAAAGCAGCCGATGAAGCCCTTGGCTTCGAGTTATCTAAAATTATGGCCGAAGGTCCCGAAGAAACGCTGAAACTCACAGAACATACACAGCCCGCCATCCTTACCCATAGCACTATGGTTGTGGAGTCATGCGGCGCGAAGCTCCCAAAGCCGGATTATGTAGCAGGACATAGCTTGGGCGAATACAGCGCCCTGGTCGCGGCGGGTTCGATTGCTCACGCCGATGCTGTTCGCGCCGTCAGGGAGCGCGGACGTTCAATGCAGGAGGCGGTTCCGGTTGGCGTTGGAGCTATGGCCGCGATCATAGGCATGGCCGCGCCGGATGTAGAAGCTGGATGCCAGGATGCGGCAAAAGCCACAGGCAAGGTTGTTGTTCCCGCTAATTATAATGGAGCGGGGCAGATTGTTATCGCCGGCCACGCCGAGGCCGTGGATGCCGCGATTGAGGTATTAAAGGGGAAAGGCGGACGCAAAATGATGAAGCTGCCTGTCAGCGCCCCGTTCCACAGTCCATTGATGGAACCAGCTCAAAAGGCTATGGAGCCTGTTCTGAGGGCTTTGGAATTCAAGACGCCAATATGTCCGCTGATTAACAATGTTGACGCGGTTCAGGTTACAGACCCCGAAACAATATGTCAGGGATTGATTCGCCAGATTTCAGGCGCGGTACGCTGGGAAGCCATAATGAAATATTTGCTGTCTCAAAACGTAGCCACATTCATTGAACTTGGACCAGGAAAGGTTTTGAGCGGTATAGCCTCAAGAATGGCAAAAGAGGCTGGCGTTGAAGTCAAAGTTGTATCAATAGGGAACCCGGAGGACTTGAGTCAACAAAGCTGAAAAACAGACTGCGCTCTGTTTTTCAGCTTTGTTGAGAGTGCTTTACCAGAGGCTGCACTACAGAAAATCACCAGGATGATTTTAAAGTTGACTGGCTATATAAGTTAATTGGCTATAAAAAACGCTCATCTTCCGTACTTGCACCTTGCCGAAGGGACAAATATCACATTCAGTTCGGGATCAGCCATGTTCGGATCGAGCGGGTACATGGGCCTGACAACGCGCTTGAAAGGCAAATTCACCAAATCCTGATCAACGCCTCCGCGCGTATGCGCCATCATCCAGTCGGCCTGCATGTTGTACCAGTCGGGTACCAGGTAACCCTGTTTGACAATAACGATATCCGCTTCTCGTGGTTTCAGTCCTATGGCCGTCATTCCGCTTTCGTAGTGGTACGCGGCGCGGCTTTGCGTTACAATTACATGGATATTGCCCGTTTTGATAACAGCCTCTCTGTCGCTGGTGTACATCACCGTACCCGACAACTTTACAGGTCCTTCAAAACGGTTATCTTCCATAGCGCCTACCATTGCTTCTGCCTGACCGCCTACTCCGGCTTTCTTTGCCTCGGCGATCATTTCGGGACCTGGAATCGAAGCGTAAATCACGGTTTTGCTTTTAGGCGTCTTAAATTCGGGACGCCGCAGAAGCCTTGCCAATGTCCAGGTTACATCACCCGCGCCGCCGCCTGTTGGGTTGTCGCCCATATCGCTGATAAAAAAAGGTTTCTTTTTGCTGGCAATGGCCGCGTCTAGACATTCGTCTAGCGATTTGGCAGGCGCTTCAAAATCGAATTGACGACGAACAGACCAAAATTTTTCGGCAAGTTTTTTTGCGGAACTGCCAACCTGTTCTCTATCATCGCCTACAACCATCACAACACCCTGATTACGAGGCTCGTCGGCCCAGGCGTATGATATCCAGATGCCGGCGTCAACAACGCCGGGAAGCGCTTCAATGCCAGGTATCATCGCGTAGAGCGACTTGCCTGGTTCCACGCGCGTACTGGTTCTCTCGCCGGGAAGCAGTATGGGAACCGCTACCCAAGCCTTGTACGCGGGACGACCCTTGCCAGATGTGATACGTTCATAGAGATTGACAACAGCGCGGCGAATGGATTCCGCCGCGTCTTCATGAGGCGCCATACGGAAACAGGTGATCAGATCCGAAAATTCGGCCAGACGAGTGGAAACATTGCCGTGAAGATCCATGGATGTGGAAACGATAGCGTCGTTACCGATGATTCCGCGTATTCTTTCAAGGAAATCGCCTTCGGGATCATCAAGTCCCACAACGCTCATAGCGCCGTGTATGTGGTAGAAAAAGCCATCATAGGGCATGTTGGCTCTGATGAGATCGAGCGTTTTGCCAACTAATGTTTCGTAGGTTTCGCGGGTGATAATTCCCCCCGGAGTGGCGGACGACATCATGGCCGGGAGCCATACCGCGCCTTTACCTATAAGGGAATCACTGCTCAGGTAGGGGTAATTGCCCAAAAGCGCTTCACCTTCGCGCTGGCGGAAAGCTTCCAATGGGGTGACAGCCGGTGAAAAAGTGCTGCACTCTATGGATATACCTGCGATACCGATACGCGGGAGCGGCTTCTGTTCACTGCCAAATAATAACGCCATGTGACAGAAAAACATGAATGACATGAATGACATGATTTTTTTCATGGGATTATTTTTGCACAAAAATTAGAAAAACTAAAATTAGACTTTTTTCGTAGCCATATCTAGGGTGTGTCGTCAATAGATTTTGGCCCACATGATGATACACCTGATATGCACGGTGGCCAGGTACGAGGCCGCGTTCTTTGCATAGCGCGTCGCAATTCCGCGCCATCGCTTCATCTCCGCAAAGGCGTTCTCGACGAGGTGGCGGAGACGGTAGAGGTACTCGTCGTACCTGCGCCGCTCCTTCCTGTTGGACCTCGGCGGTATCACCGGCGCCATCCCCGCCTCCACGGACATCGCCACTACCGCGTCGGTGTCGTAGCCTTTGTCCGCTATCAGGTTCTCCGCCTCTATGCCCTCCACAAGGCCTCCAGCCTGTGTGCAGTCAGCGACGGGACCAGCCGTAACAATGA
>JAITCJ010000139.1 GCA_031283145.1 Holophagales bacterium
TTCAATAGTGAGCGAGCAGGCTGGCACGACGACCGACCCCATTGAAAAACCTATGGAACTGCTCCCCCTGGGGCCTGTGCTGTTTATTGACACCGCCGGAATAGACGATGAGGGGACACTTGGCGATTTGCGAAAAAAACGCAGCGAATCTATTTTGGACAGGGTGGATCTTGGCGTCTTGGTAATTGAGGCTGATTCCTGGGGCCTGTTTGAAGACAATTTATTGGAAGAACTCAAAAAACGTAATGCGCCGGTTTTAGTAGTTGTAAATAAATCTGACCTTCAAATGCCTTCAAAGCACAGTCTCTCTTGTATTGAATTAAAGGGTTGTACTGTCGCTGTATGTTCCGCCAATACCGGCGATGGTATCACGGAGGTCAGAGAGGCCATGCTGCGCCTTGCCCCAAGTGATCACTTTGAATGTCGGCACCTGGCATCAGACCTTGTTAACCCTGGCGAAACGGCGCTATTAGTCACACCGATAGACAAACAGGCCCCAAAAGGCAGACTGATACTGCCCCAGGTAATGACCATCAGAGACCTATTGGATGGCGGCTCTATTCCCGTGGTCTGTCAGGAGGATGGAATATTACCCGCGCTTGAAAATCTTCGGCATCCACCGGCCATTGTCATAACCGACAGCCAGGCGTTTGATTTTGTGTCAAAAAAAGTGCCTGAGTCTGTGCCTGTGACTTCCTTTAGTATTCTGATGGCCAGATTTCAGGGCGACTTGATAGAAATGGTTAGGGCTTCAACCGCGATATCAAACCTGAAAAAGGGCGACAGAATTCTGATTATTGAAACGTGCAGCCATCATCCAACGGAAGATGACATTGGCAGAGTGAAGATACCAAATTGGCTCACAAAGTTTGTTGGCGCTCAGTTGAATTTTGAACACATACACGGAAGAGACTTTCAAATAGACTTTTCGTCATACAAACTGGTGATTCATTGCGGAAATTGCATGGGTACCAGGCGTGAAATGATGAATCGGATTCACAAATGCCGGAGCGTTGGCGTACCGCTAACCAACTACGGCTTGACCATAGCTTATTCGCTTGGCATATTCGAGCGCGCCCTGAAACCATTCCCACGCGCGCTGGAGGCATATAGCCAGTCAACTTTAAAAGTATCCTGCTAATCCAAGTGGGAGGCACGAAGTGCCCAAGGCTGAGCTGTATAGCAATTTTCGCTTTTGTTGCTTGCTTAACGGTGGGCAAAGCCCACCTACAAGCAACAAGCGGCCGTGATTTACAAGTAAATCCCGGCGTAGCAGTTCAACTACAAAAAGTTGAACTGCTATAGTGAAGTGAGCCGCCGACAGGAATGGAGGCAAATCGCCGTTGGCACTGGCGTTGCGAGGCAACGACAGTGACTTTACGGCGCTTGACTCCATTAAAAGTGGAACGGTAGCGCAGACGAAAGCCACAGGGCAACGTACCGTTTTAAAGTTGTTTCACTATATAATTTATTGCAGAACAGCTTCGGTTTCCATGCGAATTCTATCGCGATCCCATTTGAGTTTTACTCTGTCGCCCCTGCTGAATAAATCAAGAACACGCTCCAGGTCTTTTGGTGAACCAACCGCTTTATCATTTATGTGAGTCAATATATCACCTTGTTTAAGGCCCGCCGCTTCCGCGCTTCCGCCCTGATGTACGCGCCAGACGCGAACTTTTCTCCCAGGTTCCGAGTCCATGCCAAGGTTTGGCCTATATTGAAATTCAGGTATATCTTCGCGTCCCGCGTATTCGGTTATAAAGCGCTGGACGTACAGTGTGATTGCGGTCAGGCCATTCCAGTTGATCTTATCAACAGTGTCAGTTGGGCGATGGTAGTCAGAGTGAATCCCTGTAAAGAAGAAACAAGCTGGTATATTGTTTGCTGCAAAAGGCGCGTGATCGGAAGCGTTCGCGAATATTGACGTGCCGCGATCTGTTTCGACACTCATACCTTTAGGCGCCATTGCTTTGGCTTTGGCTATAGCTTCCGGGCTCATTCCCATAGCGGTGAAAGTCAATACTGCCTTAATTGGGTCGAAACGGCCAATCATATCCAGATTGACCATAAAGCGCACAGATTTTATGTCAACAGTGGGGTGGCTGACCCAGTATTTACTGCCGTGCAATCCCCATTCCTCGCCCGTGAAATGAATGAATAAAAGAGTGCGAGCGGGCGGATTTTTCTGGTAATAACGGACTAATTCCATCAGCGCCGCCGTGCCGCTGGCATTGTCGTCAGCGCCATGATATATGGTTATACCACCGCCATAACTCGGTCTGCTTCCCAAATGATCCAAATGCGCGCCGATAACTACGTGCTGGGAATTTAACTCTGGATCGCAGCCTTTAACAGTAACAATAACATTGCTGAAGTAGCCGTCAGGTTCCTCATTTTTAGAATTGCTGAAGTGATATGGAAAACGCTGTATTTCAGTTTCTATTCCAATTTTTTTGTAGCTGTTGATCACGTAATCAATGGCTTTATTCAAACCCTCCTGACCATTGCCCCGCCCCGCCATCTCAGAACCGGCAAGAATGGTCATATCTCTTTTCAAGCGTCCTTGGAGATCGTCTTGTGTTTTCGCGGCAATTACAAGACATCCCGAAATCACGGCTATAAACGCACGGCGCGTGAGTTGAAAAAGCACATGACCCCCATAGCAACCTTTTCAGGGTACTATATATCCGTATTGATAACTCATTAAAGCCTCAAGTTTTATACTGTGAGAGTCACTTTATCTAAGTGCGGCGGATGGTCTGGATTCATCCCTCGTGAACGGGCTAACTGCTCTACAGCAAGGTGAAATGTTTGAATCATTACAAGCGGGTCGAGCCAGGGATCAGGCGCTTCCGGAAGTATCAAGTCAGCGCCCTCGGCTTCAGCGGTGGTAATCAAAAGAACGCTGGCTCCAAATTCCCGCATTTCCTTAGCGGTAGCAATTATATCCTTTTGAGCTTGACCCCTTGGAGCAAATATCAAGACCGGATAACCAGGACCAACCAATGCTCTTGGGCCATGCTTAACCTCAGCCGACGAAAAAGCTTCCGCTTGCAAGGAACACGTCTCTTTGAGCTTCAAAGCCGCTTCTAAGGCAATAGACCAACTGGAACCTCTGCCTAAAACAAGGGCGCAGTCTTTATCATGGAATAATTCAACGATAGGGTTTAAATTCACTTTTTGTGCTTTTTCCAGCACATCAGGTAAAGATTTAAGTCCATCCAAAAGAGCCTGGTCTTGACCCCAGTGGCCTACAAATCTTGCCAGAGCGGTCATACCCGCAATGAATGTCTTGGTCGCGGCAACGCTGAATTCCGGGCCGGAGCGCAGCGGGCAAAAGATGTCGGCCAACTTAGCCATGGGACTATCCTCAACATTCACAAAAGCCGCTGTTTTAGCACCGGCTTTGGAACATGCCTCCAAGACCGCGACGATATCCGGACTTCTGCCTGATTGAGACACTCCTAGAGCCAGCGAGTTCTGCATCTTGAGGGGCGCCTGGTACAGCGTCACAATAGATGGAGAGAGTGGAATTACAGGAACGCCCAGCCGAGCGGTAATCATGTAAGCGCCATAGTAACACGCATAGCATGAAGAACCGCGGGCAATGGTGGTGACAAATGCCGGATTGTCAGCGCGGGCATACGCACCCAATTCGCGGTAACATTCTTCATCCTGAGACAGTTGATCGGCAATTACCGAAGGCGCGGATGATGATTCTTGGTACATTTTAGAGGTCATGGTGTCCCCCCCTTTTTTAAAAACTATACTACGTGGTACTATTTCAGGAAAATAAATTGATGCTTTACTGTAATAATTAATTTCATTGAAGATTTGGAGCAACTGATGAGAATTCTCGTCACAGGCGGAGCAGGCTTCATAGGCAGTCACTTCGTTGATCGCTTTATCGCGGAAAGCCACCAGGTTTGGGTCTTAGATAACTTACGCAGCGGTTCCAAGACAAATGTCAATCCCAAAGCGAAATTCATTTTTATGGACCTCAAAGATGAGGCTTTAGAAACAAAAGTTGCCGAGATTCGTCCCGAAGCTGTTTTCCATCTGGCGGCGCAAATAGATGTGCGTATAAGCTGCTCAGACCCTATTTTTGACGCGACAGAAAACATAATGGCCACATTAAGGCTTATTGAGGCCGGACTGAAAAATGAGATGCGTTTCTTTGGTTTCGCGTCCAGCGGCGGGGCAATTTATGGCGAAGCCAACGGTGGTCCTCAGTCTGAAACTCACCCGGAAGTCCCAATGAATCCCTATGGTGTCGCAAAGCTTGCCATAGACAAATACCTGCATTCCTACTCAGTCCAGCGGGGATTAAAGAGCGCCAGTCTGCGTTTCTCCAATGTGTATGGCCCCAGACAGGGTGCCAAAGGCGAAGCCGGTGTGGTAGCTGTATTTGCCAAACTATTGAGAGACGGCAAGCCTTTGCGCATCAACGGCGATGGTCTTCAAACCAGAGATTTTGTCTATGCGCCCGACTTGGCCGAAGCAGCCAGCATGGTCTTAAAGCAAGGAGCCACAGGCGTATTCAATTTGGGAACAGGCATAGAAACAACAATATTGGATTTAGCTAAAAACCTTTGCGGCATAGCTGAAATTGATGATTCATTAATTCAGCACGGACCAGCCATCCACGGCGAACAGCGCCGCAGTGTGCTTGACCCCTCAAAAGCGGCCAGGGAATTGGTATGGAACCCCCGTACAAGTTTTGCGCATGGCCTGAAAACCACATATGATTGGTTTGTTGCCAATAGGCTGGAGAAATGATGCGGCCAGAGCTATTAATAATGGCGGCGGGCATGGGCAGTAGATTTGGCGGCCTGAAGCAGCTTGAGCCTGTCGGCCCCAGCGGCGAAAAGGTCATGGATTACAGTATCTATGACGCCAAAAGAGCCGGTATTGAGAGGGTCATATTTGTAATCAGGCGGGAATTTGAAAACGATTTTCACCAACAAGTAGGCTCTAGGTTTACCAAATGGGTGGATGTCGCTTACGCGTTCCAGGAAATTGATCTGCTGCCGAAAGGGTTCTCTGTTCCGGAAGGCCGTTTAAAGCCTTGGGGTACCGCGCACGCGATTTTAGCTGCCAAAGACACAATCAAAAAACCCTTTATTGCCATTAACGCCGATGATTTCTATGGACGCAACGCTTTTAAAGCACTTGCGGATTGGCTTTCAAAGCCAGCTCAACCAGGGTCTGAACAATATGCCATGGTTGCGTTTCAAATGGCCAACACTCTTTCGGCCAATGGAACAGTCGCCAGGGGTGTTTGCGAAGTTAATGAAAACGGTTTCCTTAAAGCTGTTGAAGAATACACCGCGCTGGAAGCCTTTGAAGACGGAGTGCGTAATGTTCAATCGGATGGTTCTGTAATCAAATTCACCGGCATGGAACCTGTCTCCATGAACTTTTGGGGTTTCCACCCAAGCCTTTTTGCACATTTAGAAGAACTTTTTATTGATTTTCTGAAAGAGCGCAGGCAGGACTTGAAATCCGAGTTATACATCCCATTTGTCGTAGATGATTTTATTCGTACAGGACTAGCTGTCGTCCAAGTACTCAATACCCCGGATCAATGGTTTGGCGTAACCTATCGCGAAGATAAAGAATTTGTGGTCTCTTGCATTCAAAAATTAGTTGATTCAGGCGAATACCCCCATTCACTCTGGAGTTAATGATGACTGCCCCCGTAATCCAGCCCGTATTAAAGAAATTTAACATATTGGGCGATTTTATCAGCGCCGAACCCTATGGAAACGGCCACATAAACGATACTTTTGCCCTTGTTTTCAATCAAGGGGGTACCATTGTCAGGTACATCCTGCAGCGGATTAACAGCGGCATATTCAAAAACCCAATAAAATTAATGGAAAACATTGTACACGTTACCAGGCACATAAATGAAAAAGCCAAAGCAAGAGGCGCTGAGGATGTCAGCAGGCGCGTTTTGACGCTTGTTCAGGCATTGAGCGGCGAAAACTTTGTATGCGATCAAGATGGCAGCGTATGGCGTTGTTACGTCTTTATTGAGAATTCCAAGAGCTGGGACATCATTGAAACGCCGCAACAGGCATTTGAGGCTGCTAAAGCTTTCGGCGCGTTTCAATGTGATTTGATGGACTACAATGGGCCGCAGTTATTTGAGACCATTCCCATGTTCCATCACACACGCGGCAGGTTCGCCGCACTGCAAAAGGCAATTCAAGAGGATGTCAAGAATCGCGCGGTTTCTGTAAAAACTGAAATTGACTTCGCGCTGTCCAATGAAAAACTTGTAAACAGTCTTCTATCCCTGCAAGAAAAAGGTATTATTCCGGAACGCATTACACATAACGATACCAAGCTCAATAACGTACTTTTGGATAACAAAACCGGCGAGGGCCTTTGCGTATTGGATCTGGATACAGTTATGCCAGGTCTGAGTCTGTATGATTTCGGCGATATGGTACGTACAGCCACAAACCCAGTGGCCGAGGATGAACTGGATTTAAGCAAGGTAGTAGTACAGGTCCCCATGTTTGAAGCCATCGCGAAAGGCTACCTGGAAGGTACAGCGGGAACGCTGCTGCCGGTGGAAAGAGAACATTTGGTTATATCGGGCAAACTGCTGACCTTTGAATGCGGAATCCGTTTCCTGACCGATTTCCTTCAAGGCGACACTTACTTTAAGATTAAGAGAGAGGCTCACAACCTGGATCGGTGCCGCACACAATTCGCGCTGGTAAAATCTCTTGAAGAACATGAAGAAAGTTTAATGGGTTTTGTAAGCGCACTGACTTAAAACGCCATTCAAAAAATAACCATGAACGCCGGAGACAACACATGAGTAATCAAGCTGATAAACGCACCGTATTCAACATGCGCTACCTGCTCTTAATCGCGGGTCTTGGCGGCCTATTGTATGGAATTGACGTTGGCATAATAGCGGGCGCGCTCCCTTACTTGGAGAGCAGCGCGTCAATGGCTTGGAAACTGACAGCGCAGCAGCTCAGTTTTGTCGTTGCCGCCGTGCTTTTGGGCAGTGTACTGAGTTCGCTGTTCGCGGGCATGTTGGCCGACCTATTTGGCCGCAAGTCCATCATGATCCTGTCAGGGCTGCTCTTCACATTGAGCATACCGGTGATAGCCCTGGCCTCCGGCTACACGCCTTTACTGTACGGACGTCTGTTGCAAGGCGTTTCCGGCGGACTGATTGGCGTGGTGGTGCCGCTGTATTTAGCGG
>JAITCJ010000174.1 GCA_031283145.1 Holophagales bacterium
TACATTTATGACAATTAGTACACTTGTCCCTGTCCACATCAATTATTTTTGGCAGTGATGTTGTTGTGACTGATTGCGACATTTGAAACTCCAAACTCTATTTTAACATGATTGAGGTATAGTCAATTAACCTTAAAAGCAACACGACCCACGCTTGAAGCAGTCAAAATATTTTCTGTAAAACAGCTTCTGGGAAAGCACCCTTCAATTAAACTGAAAAACAGAGCGCAGCTTGTTTTTAAGTTTGATTGACTATAAATAATATTAGAAACTTATATAATTAGGCATCATACCAAATCACATTGCTGTTGTGCAAAAGCGGTAGCGCAACATGCCGCAAACAGCCGCATTAGCGCGAGCATTTGTAGCATTGGCAATGGGACTGGTATCACAATGCTTTGCCCACAGTTAAGCAAGTATTTCAAGCGAAAATTGCTCTAGCGCGGCTGCTTGCCGCTCGCTATTCCCAAAGGAGAATATTTTATGGTAATGCCAAAATTTATATCTTTATATCTATCTCCAATACCCACATAAATACCGGGACTCCATATGCTTTTGCCAAATATCGCTCCGGGATGAATATTCAGACGGAGCGCCAGATTATCTGTTCCATTCAAGATCAATGAAGCAAGCAGACTATTATCTCTATCCCAAAAGATGCCCCCGGACAATCTCATCTCCGCCGGTTTGGCTTCTAACATTGCTGTGCCGATCCCCCAAGAGATACTGTCCGCGCCGCTTGAGCGGTGGGAAAGCCCAAACAGGTTAGTCATACCAAAAAATACAAATGGCTTTACACGCTCTGACTTAAACATGTTCGGACGAACAATAAAATTTTCACCCGCATTTATAATGCGGCCTCTTTTGCCATAGTTTCGTTCCAAATCAGGGGCGTACATAGGTTGATAACCCCAAGACTGAAGTTGCAGTGTGTCGGCGGCAAACCGCGCAAAGGGTTCCCAGGCAAACAACAGTATCCCGGCGGGTCTGAACAAATAAACGTCAGCAATCTCGTCATCGTGCCAAGTTGATTTTTTTTCCACAACTTCTTGAAACAACTCCGCCGCCGTAATAACGACAAAGGCCGATAGCCTTGGGAGTGGAAAGCCGTGACTTTCAAACCATTCGGCGTTTTTCAGCCATGTCATACCTCCGCCCAACAGATGCAGTGAGTAATTGGGTATCCAGTCGTTTTCCGTAAAGCGATAGGGAAAAACCTGACGATTGACAAAGGCGGACCAACCGCCCTCCATTTGAATGGCGGCGTGCGGATGACCTAGGTTCCATCGAACCTCTTTCCAGCGGTTGCTTAAATTCTCATCGTCAAAACTCTTTGGAATTTGCAGCGTGTCCAGCGTGTAATTTAAGAATGAGTAGATGGGATTGAACTGGGATTCTGACCCGTAAGACTGACACTTATAGAACAGATGTTGGGTTTGGGCACATAAAGCAACACTCAGCGATGAAAAAATCATTAAAGTTGACAGTTTATACATGGATTTGCATTATTTGAGTAGCGTTTGATTATCAAGGACAGAGCAATTTGGCAATTCGGCTTTTTGAAGCAACACATTAAAAGCTCATTGATAATGTGCTGAATAATAATTGAAGTTCCTTCCAGCGCCACTTAATTGTACGCGTGAAATCCAACAAGTCAAACATGAAATACTATAAAATAGAGTCAGTCGCAAAACTCTGGTTTCGCGACTTCAACGGAGTTGATAGGTTGCGCCTGAATAGTGCCGGACGCGACACTGGAGCGGACAGCACTATTACGGTCTCATACAGAAACAAGTTTTTGCAATTACCTCAATGGTCAATTAATTAGGGAGGATTATTCTATGTTCAGCCCCGCGAGAATTTCCGGACTGCTTTTCGCGCTATTTATTGCCAGTGTTCCGTGTTTTTCTCAAGGCAAGAGAGCGGTTGTCATTGAAGACCTGTACCGCTTAAAAGGAATATCAGGATTAAATCTCAGCTCCGACGGAACAAAAATGCTGTTGCAGGTTTCAACGCAAGACCTCAAGGCGTCAAAACGAAATTCAAACATTTGGCTTTTGAACACAACCAACGGTGAGTGCAGGCAGATGACTCATTCTGACAAATCCAATTTCTCCGCCTTTTGGTCCAAAGATGGGAATTTAATCTATTTCAACTCTAACAGAGAAGCGGGATTGCAATTATGGTCTATCAACGCAAACGGCGGGGATGCAAGGCGCCTTACATCTTTCGCGCCCGGAGTGAACTCTCCGAAACTCTTGCCCTCAGGTAATCAAGTTATATTTACAGCTTCGGTTTTTCCGGAAGCCGGATCTGATGGCGCAAGAAATACAGAACTGCTTAACAAGTTAGAAACAGGCCCGGTACAGGCTCACTTGGCGGAGAGTCTGCTGGAGAGACACTGGGATTCCTGGCGCGGCTTTCAATACACACACCTGTTCCGCGCCTCTTTTGACGGCGGTGTTGAAGCTGTTACATCAGGCAAAAACGATTTTCCGGCATATGGTCAAAGTTTCGATGTCAGCCCGGATGGTAAGGAAATTTGCGTGGTTACAAACATAGACGCGGTTACGGCAATATCTACAAACCAGGATCTTTTCTTGATTGATATGGATGGAGATCGCAAGCCGCGCCAGATCACATTTAATAAAGCCTTTGATGGTGATCCCATATATAGTCCGGACGGGCGGTGGATTGCTTACAGACTCCAAAAACGTCCGGGCGCTGAGAGCGATAAATTCAGGCTCGCTGTTTTGGATCGTCAGACCATGGAAGAGCGAGTTCTCACGGAGTCTATAGACAACTGGGTTGAAAATCCACGCTGGGCGGCTGATTCCAAATCAATTTACTTCACAATTCATGAGAAAAGCCGTACTCCCATATGTCGCGTTGAATTGGCCACAGGCAAGATTTCACGGGTTTTGGAGGGTAAAGCCATCAGAGAGTACGTGGTCAGCCCGGACCAAAAAACAATATTCTTCACATCTACAACCGTTGGTCAACCAGTTGAACTCTACGCTTTTGACGCAGCCTCAAAGTCCATTAAACAGATGACCACCTTTAACAGCGCGGTTGCGAACGAAGTAGATTTTCGGCCCGCAGAAGAAATTTGGGTCAAAGGCGCCGACGACAAAGATATTCATGTGTTTATAGTCAAACCACATGGCTTTGACCCAAAAAAGAAGTATCCGCTTATTATGAATGTGCATGGCGGCCCGCAAATGGAGTGGACAGACAGTTTTAGGGGCGACTGGCAAGTTTATCCCGGCTCTGGTTACGTGGTCGCTTTTCCCAACCCGCATGGTTCCACCGGTTATGGCCAGGCATTCACTGACGCCATCAGCGGCGATTGGAATGGAAGGGTGATGACAGACATTTTGAATGTGGCCGATCACTTGTCCAAGCTGTCGTATGTTGACGCGGAGCGCATGGGGGCTATGGGGTGGAGCTGGGGCGGATATGCCATGATGTGGCTGGAAGGGCAAAAAACGCCTTTTAAAGCCCTGGCCGCAATGATGGGTGTTTATGATCTGCGCTCCATGCACGGGACTACTGAGGAATTATGGTTCCCTCACGAGGATATTCCAGGTACGCCTTGGGATAACTCAAAAGCGTATGAAGAAAAAACTCCATCTAATTACGTGAGGAATTATAAAACTCCATGTCTGGTCATAACCGGAGAGCGCGACTATCGTGTCCCCTACACACAAAGCCTTCAATTTTTCACTAATCTTCAATTGATGAAAGTTCCCAGCCGATTGATAGTGTTCAAAAACGATGGTCACTGGCCGGATGACCTTAAATCCATGCCTGTTTATTACAACTCTCATTTGGAGTGGTTCCATCAGTGGCTTGGCGGCGGGAAAGCCCCCTGGAAAACGGAGGACATGATCAAAAACCAGGTTTTTTAAAAAAACAGCATTTTATCAAAAAGAGTGTACAATCATAAATTGTTAAGCATCGGAGGCTTTACATGAACTGGTACTCAAAACTCAAAATCAAATCCAAGCTCATGCTTGAATGCGCAATCCTGACCATGTTCACAATCTTGGTCAGCGTCATCGGCTTATTTTCCATCAATAGGATGAGCAACGCCGACAATATTTTGTACGATGTAGGCGTTAATGACCTCTATATGACGGGTAATATGAGTGAAGAAGCGGTAATAATGCGCTCCACCATACGCGACCTGCTCATGAGTACGGAGCAGCCCGACAAATTGAGGTTCAAAGGTTCTCTTGATAATAGCAAGGCTGGCCTGAGAAAGGACACTGGGGACTTGTTGGAAAAATCCAAAGGCGACCCAAAAACGAAAGATGTGATCAACAATGTTTCGTCCTCAATGGAAGAATACTTTAAATTCGTTGATGGCATCATTGATCTCGCTTTAGCAAACAGGAACGCCGACGCGATTCAGTACATGAAGACCACGGCATTGCCGGCCAACAACAAATTCAGGAAATCTCTGGATGAAATGAAAGACTACATGCTTGACACCGCCAAGACGCAGTTTGGCAAAAACAAATCAACCGTGACCGCTTCCAATACAACGATGATAATCTGCGCGGTAGCCGCCATTCTGTTAGCCATTATCCTGGGTTCTCTTATCGCGAATATGATAGTGAAGCAACTGAGAATGGTGCTGTCCAGCGTGAATGAAAGCGTCGAAGGTGTGTCGAGCGGCTCCTTACAGTTATCGGCATCGGCGGAACAGATGTCTGAGACGACGCACGAAATTGCCCGCAGCGCCGACATACAGAAGAACAGCGCTGAGAAAATGGCGGCGGCCATGACCGAGCTTTCGGCTTCTATAGACGAAGTGAGCCGTGACAGCCATAACAGCCTCGAACAGCTTGACACCGCGATGGACGCCACACAGCAGGGGAACAACGCAGGGAAGTCCACTAAGGAGGCAATGAGCGGTATCACCCATACCACAACCAGAATATCCCAGGCGGTCGGCGTAATTCAGGAAATAGCGAACCAGACAAACCTCCTTTCGCTCAACGCGGCAATAGAAGCGGCAAAGGCTGGGGAGCAGGGCAAGGGTTTTGCGGTCGTCGCCGAAGAGGTTCGGAAGTTGGCTGAGCGTAGCGGGACGTCGGCAAAAGAGATAACTCAACACAACATTGAGGCGCTGGAATCCATCCAGCGCGGCGAAAGCATGGTGAACGCCACTGTGGAGCTGCTGGGTAAGATAAGGGAGAATCTGGACCACTTCTCCGCTGATACGAAAGCTTCGGTAGTCGCGTCTGCGGAGCAGTCGAGGGCCGGCGCGGAAGTGGCCAAGCAGGTGGACTCAAGCGTGCACGAGGCAACGTCAATTGCCTCGGCGGCGACCGAAATGTCCAGCACGACCAGCGAGGTCGCGCGTACGGCAGCGGAGCTGGCCGACCTTGCAACCAATCTGAAAAACCTGGTAACAAGGGTTCAGATTGACTTGGGAGTATAAAAGATAGGTGACATAGTCGCAAACCAGCGCCGAAATGGAGCGGGTACCTGCGTAACGTGTCGGCGGTTTTTCCTCAGTCAAACTGAGCTGGTTGCAAAACCCCGGTTTTGCGACTTAAACGGAGTTGATGGGCTGTGCCTGAGTATAGCAGTTCAACTTTTTGTTATAATTCCTACTATAGCCATTCAACTTTAAAATCATCCTATTTATCCAAGTGGAGGCACGAAGTGCCAGGGTTGCGCTATAGTGAAGTGAGCCGCCGACAGGCGGTGAGTGGAACGGTAGCGCAGACGAAAGCCACAGGGCAACGTACCGTTTTAAAGTTGTTTCACTATAACGCGGTCAGTCGCTGTAAGTTACTATGCCGCCTCGCGGCGCCAAATCCAACGGCGATTTGCCTTCATTCCTGTCGGTGGCGCACGTAACGAAAACGCAGCCTTGAAACGAAGTGCTTCCCGCTTGGATAAACAGTATGATTTTAAAGTTGACTGGCTATACCTCAAGCTGACTTGGTATAAGGCGGTTCATTCAAGCTGACAGAGGGGTTCTGGCTAGACCAGATGACAGTGCCATTGCAACAATCATAGAAATTTCCAGCGCAAAACGTGATGCTTTGAAACTATACTATTTGGTATGACTACATTACAGCGATTTATTCTTGCGTCTTGTTTGATTTTTATCAATTCAGCCCTTGACGCCCAGAGAAACCCCAACATCCGCGTTGGACTCAGCTTTGACGCGACAGAACACGTAGTCAGCATGGAGGGCGGGGGGACCATTTGTACAAGGTTGGGAAAGCCATTGATCAAACTCCGCGGCGGCGAGAGCCTGAGAATCTGGCTGGATACAAGAGGGGAAGTATCTTCAACTGATGAATATCGAGTTCAAATCGGACCGCCGCTTTTAAAGCAAGAAGCGGACGCTTTAATTCAGAAGTTTAAATTGATAGGAGAAGCGCCTGACAGTGTGAAAACGCATGATGGCGACACCTGGCGTATTTTGCTGGGATCATTTGCTGGCGTGGATGACGCCGACACTCTTTTGCAAAAACTGAGCGCCGGCGGTTTTGATGAACTTTGGGTAACATCAGAAAAGAAGGCCGTGAATGCCAAAAAGAGCAAAGGCGGACTATATGGGATTACGGAGAGGTACGAACGTATAGCCCTGCCGTCAGATGGCGTGTTGTTAAGACCAAACCTGGAAACTTCAAAAATAGAAACCAAAGGCAGCTACCGAGGCAAAATAGAAATCTATCCCAATGCCCAAAACCGCTTGAGCGTGATTAACACATTGGACATGGAATCATATCTTCGCGGCGTGGTTCCAAAGGAGATGAGTTCATGGGCTTTCCCTTCATTAGAAGGCCTTAAAGCTCAGGCGGTCGCCGCAAGAACCTACGCCTACGCAAACTTGGGGAAGCGTTCTAAAAATGGTTTTGATTTGCTTGATACTCCGCTGGATCAAGTTTATGGCGGCAAAGATGGTGAGCAAAATCTGACAGATCGCGCCGTAGAAGAAACCAGAGGACTTATAGCCACTATGAATGGAAGGCCAATTCAGGCGCTGTTTATGGCCACAGGCGGCGGAGCGACTGTTGACAACACACATGTATTTGGCGACGGTCACTCGTACTTGAGAGGCGTATCAAACTACCCCGAAAAACCCCAAACCATTTCATTCAAAGGTATCCAGGCTCCATCTGACGATCAATCATGGCTCTCATTGAATATAGCGCGTCTGGCGGCGGAAGGGCTGCTGCCTGCGGATCAGCTGAGCGCTATCAGGATGTTTGCCGATTGCAAACCAAATGATTTAAGGCAATATTTAACATTTCTCACCAAACGGTTCAGACTGCCGGCTCCGGCCCCCCCGCCTCAGGAAGGAGTCCAGATGTATATCTGGATGGCAAGAAGCCTTAGATTTGACAAAGTTATTGATGGTATTGAGCGCCCCCTCGACGCGGCGTATTTCCTGCAAGATGTAAAATTACCATCTCAGGATCGTATTTTGGCTGGATTTTTAACCAGACTGGGCATTGTGTCGCCTTCGCAATGGAGAGCGCAAAAAGTGACTAATATGAACGCTCTGCAAATTTTGGCAAAATTTTGGGCGGAACTTGAGCCAATGGATTTGCGGGAAGGGACGCTGTTACGTGATGGTCAAGTAAGGCCAAAAGGACAAGGTCCCGGTCAATTTAAGACTGGTGTCCCGCTTATTACTCTTGAGGAATATCCGGGAGGCTACCTGCGTATGGTCAGTGGTATCAGCGTTCAGGTAGGGGATGTAATCAAGTGGCTTAATCAGGATGGCGACACACGCCTTTTGGTCAGACGTCTGGACCCCGACGGAGCCAGTTACGACCGCTACAACCCGACCGCGCATTGGAAAGTCGAGATGACTGAATCTGAACTCGCCTCAGCCCTGCGGCGCAGAAGCGCTGTCAGGAGTCTTAAAGGTATTGAATTAAAACACAACGAAAACGGAAGGGTGATTGAAATGATAGTTAAAGATCATACCGGCAATTCTCACAGATTTACCGGTATGAGGATTCGGGACGCGCTGGGCCTGAAAGATAATGTTTTCAGATACATTACTATTGGCGAATCACCCAATCGCAAATTTATTTTCTACGGACGAGGCTGGGGTCATGGCGTAGGTATGGATCAAACAGGCGCTTATGGTATGGCGCTGGAGGGCTTTAGCTTTGATCAAATTTTGAAACACTATTATAAAGGCATAGCGATTCAGGCTATTGTCAATTAGAGTATTGTTAATATAGCAGTTCAACTACAAAAAGTTGAACTGCTATAGTAGTCGCGTATTGCTTGTGGGTGGCCTTTGCCCGCCGTTATGCAAGCAATACAAGCAAATTGCTATATAGCCAATCAACTTTTAAAGTGTCCTGTCAATCCAAGTTGGAGGCACTTCGTTTCAAGGCTGCGCCTTCGTTACGCGAACCGCTGACAGGCGGTGAGTGGAACGGTAGCGCAGACGAAAGCCACAGGGCAACGTACTGTTTTTAAAGTTGTTTCACTATAGTCCCAAATGAAACACTCTCAGAAATATTATCATGCCTGTTTATTTACTTTCCAGCAGCACTGTTTTTCCCGATCCGGAAGAAGCTGAACCAAACGGACTTTTGGCTGTTGGCGGCGACCTGAGTGTCAAGCGCCTTGTTCAGGCATATGCTCACGGTATTTTTCCGTGGTTTGGTCTGGGGGAGCCTGTATTGTGGTGGTCGCCGCCGGAGCGCGCGGTCTTTTTACCCGAACAGGAACATTTTTCAAAGCGGACAATGAGGGCGCTAAAGCGAATCCCATTTGAAATACGTATGGACACCGCATTTAAACAAGTGATTAATTGCTGCTCGGAAGCACCGCGCAAAGGGCAGGAAGGCACATGGATAACACATGAAATGATAAAGGCTTACACAGACCTTCACCACGCCGGATACGCCCATTCGATAGAGACTTACTTAGACAATCGTTTAATTGGTGGTTTATATGGTATTTCTCTCGGCTCGGCCTTTTTTGGCGAGAGCATGTTCAACCTGGTGGATTACGCCTCCAGAGCGGCCTTTGCCGCACTTTGTGAAAAAGTGTGGAATTGGGGCTTCCACTTTATTGATGGGCAGTTGCCGAATGAAAATCTGAATTCACTCGGCGCGAAAACAATGCCTCGCCGCGTTTTTCTGGAACGTCTGGAGTCGGCTTTAAAAAATCCAACCAAGCAGGGAAGCTGGACATGTATAGTGAAACAATTTTAAAACGGTACGTTACCCTGTGGCTTTCGTCTGCGCTACCGTTCCGCTTACCGCCTGACGGCGGCTCACTTCACTACAGCGCAGCCTTGGCACTTCATGCCTCCCATTTGGATAAACAGGATGATTTTAAAGTTGAATGGCTATATTTGAATTTCCCGCCATCATAAACCTATGACGCCTCATTTCACCATTCTTGGTCGCGGCAAAGCCGGACGCGCGCTGGCGAGCGCGTTGAGCGGGGCAGCCGCACTTGAAACTCATGAATCAAACCCTGAAGGACCTGTTTTACTCGCTATTCCTGATAGCGCCATAGAAAAATACGCTGCCAAATTTGCGGGCAGATGCGTTCACATGAGCGGTTCGCTCCACATTGGGGGTGTGCCGTCGCTACATCCGCTGACTAGTTTTGATGGCTCTGCCAGAGATTGGAGCGGTATTCCGCTGGCGGTTACAGGTATGCCGCCAAATGTAATCCTGGATGCTTTTATCTCCCTGGGCTTTATCCCCTTTAATTTACCTCCAAATCTGAAGCCGCTCTACCATGCCTGCGCGGTCATGGCCTCAGGACACGCCGCTACACTTTGGGCGGCAGCGGAATCAATTCTGGCTTCATCAGGAATAGCCCTTCCTGGTCGCGGCCTCATCGGGTTAGCTGAATCAACGCTTGAAAAGCTCAAGCAGCGCGGCAAGGGCGGTATCACAGGCCCCTTTGTAAGAGGGGACAGCGATACAATCCAAAGAGACCGCCAAGTCCTCCCCGAACAATGGCGCGATTTGTTTGTTGAGTTGGGCGAGATGACGGATCGGGAAATAAAAGAAAAAAAGGCTCCGGTTAAGGAGCCTAAAAACCCTTTACGGGAAGGTTGCCCGTATGAGGGGCAGAGCCTACAGACACAAGAAATGAGTCTTTACTGTGACACACAACAAGCGCCTGCTCAAGTACACTCATGTATAATATCAGGGAAAAAATGGAACGCAAGATGAAAAATGAAACCCCCTATCCTGGTCAAATCGCTTATAAAGTGGGGCTGGATCTCGGAAGCGCTTCCATTGGCTTGTGTGTAATTCAGTATGTCTGGGACGAAAACGTCCAAGAATGGAAGCCAAATGGGATTGAAGGGCTTGGCGTAAGGATATTTACCGCCGGAACAGAGGGGGACATTGAAAAGGGGCGCGATGAGAGTCGAGGCGTACAGCGAAGAATGGCAAGAGGGGCAAGGCGCAATCTTGCAAGACGATCTGGACGGATGCACGACTTATTTTTGAAACTGGTCAGTGCTGGGCTACTGCCAACGCCGCTGGACCTGCACAAAGGTCCTTTGGCTCCAATTATTGACAGTACCCTGAAAGAATTAGACTTGGAGCTAATCAGAATGGGCGGGGATTCGTCAAGGTTGCCTTATTATTTAAGGGCAAAAGCCTTAGATCGGCAATTAACGCCATATGAATTGGGGCGCACTCTCTATCACTTGGCCCAGCGAAGGGGATTTAAAAGCAATAAAAGAGCCGATGCAAGGACAGACGCTGAAGAGCGCGGCAAGGTCAAGGATGGTATTCGCTTACAGCGGGAAAAACTGGAAGTAAAAGGAGCGAGGACAATCGGCGAGATGCTGAGCAAAGAAGACCCTGAAACAGATCGTATTCGAGCCAGATACAACGCCAGGGACATGATTGAACACGAGTTCAATACTATTTGGGAAAGACAGAATAAATACCACCCGAACCTTTTGACGGAAAAATTGAAAGGGGACATACACGAGCGCATTTTTTACCAGCGCCAGCTAAAACCAGTGGATCATTTAGTCGGCTATTGCAGTTTGGAGCCGGGAAGATGGGTCAATGTAAAGCGATGGAAGAGAAGGGATGGCAGGAAATTGGATGAGCCTAAGCCAATGCGGGTTTGCAAAGCGCCGCACCGCTTGGCTCTGGCAGACCCACTGGCTCAACGCGTGAGATTGTTGCAGCGATTGAACGACCTGAAAATAAACCATGTTGATGGTACAGTAAGTGATTTATCCCCAGAGCAAAGAGCTTGGTTGTTGGAGAACTTGCAAGATGGCGACATTACATTTAGAGAAATCCAAAGGCAATTAGGTTTGAGCAGACAGGACAAGCTCAACCTTGATAGTGGCCAAAAGGCTTTGGTTGGCAACCGTACGGCAGGCAAAATGAGGGCTGTGCTTGGGGCAGTTTGGGATTCATATTCAGAATCAGATAAGACCAAATTGGTACATCAAGTAATAAAGGCTCAAAACATTGATGAATTAATGACAAAGTTGGAAAAAGAATGGAACCTGGAAAAAAATGTGGCGTCCAAAGTGGCCGATACTGACCTTGAAGATGGTTATTTATCCTTTAGCCGCACAGCGTGTGAAAAGTTGTTGCCAGGTTTAGAAGCCGGACAGAGCCTGAACACTATCAGAGAAGAAATATATGGCGCGTCCAAACCGCAGGAGCCGTTGAATGAACTGCCTATCGTCGCTGAGGCTTTCCCGGACCTGAGAAATCCAGTTGTCAGCCGGGTTTTAACAGAACTCCGCAAAGTGATCAAGGCCATCATCAGAAAATGGGGGCTACCCCAATCGTTCACTTTGGAACTGGCAAGGGAGCTTAAAAACAGCCGCGAAACACGCAAAATCATAACAAAGAATATTGAAGAACGCGCTGGTGAACGCGAAAAAGCCAAGAGAGCGTTGATTGACAGTGGGCTTGTGCCAAATCCGAAAGCGCGGGATATAGAAAAGTACTTACTTTGGGAGGAATGCGGCGGCCCGCTGGCTATCTGTCCTTA
>JAITCJ010000081.1 GCA_031283145.1 Holophagales bacterium
CCCTTACGTCCCTTGAGGTGCGGCCGCAGCAGCTCCCAGGTCCCGTCGGATATGTCGTGCCGTCTGTACGCCTCCGCCATTGCGGTCTCCTTTCTCCCCACCCAAGGATACACGGCTGGGGCGCAAAAACAAATCTTTTGACGGCATACCCTAGTCAACAATTCTGAAAAACAGAGCGGAGCCTGTTTTTAGAATTGTTATATATAGCCAGTCAACTTTAAAATCATCCTGTTTATCCAAACGGGGGCACTTCGTTTCAAGGCTGCGCTTTCGTTACGCGAGCCGCCGACAGGAATGGAGGCAAATCGCCGTTGGCGTTGGCGCCGCGAGGCAGCGACAGTGACTTTACGGCGATTGACTCTATTAAAAGCGGAACGGCAGCGCAGACGAAAGACACAGGGCAACGTACCGTTTTAAAGTTGTTTCACTAGACCTCTTTCGTAACCGCTCTGGCAAGAAACTTTTTGCTTGTCTGTATATGCAATTTTAAGATGTCTTGTCAAGGTTACGAAAGAACTCTACTATATATCCATAAGTGTTACGTCTTGCGCTTATACGCTATAAGTGTCAGCGGAATGAATGCGCCGAGTATCACCAGAGCGCCAAATAGCGCGTACCAAAAATCCGCGCCTGTCGAGCCATAGGCCAACAACTGTCGCACCGTTGTTACGACCCGAGATAGCTGGTTGATGCGCAGAACAGAATATTGCAGCCAGTCCGGCATCGTTTCGGCAGGAACAAAAGCATTTGACAGGAATACCAACGGGAACATTACTACTACACCAATCGCGGACGCAGTTGAAATGGTCTTTGTACAGAGACTGATGAACGCGAACACCCAGCTCAAACTCCAGGCAACGAATGTTATGAAAAGTATGCTGAAAATAACCGCGGAAATACCTGCTTCAGGTCTGTAACCGAGAATATATCCCATAGTAAAAACGGTAATTCCCCCCATTGCGTATCGTACAATGTCGGCAATCAAACTCCCCGCCAATGGAGCAATTCGCGCAATCGGCATGGATTTAAAACGGCTTGTTGTGCCTTTGTCCACATCCTCTCGCAGTTTAGAACCCGCAGTGGTACAATTTGTGAAAGACGCCATCAACAAAACGCCGGGTATAACAATCGGCAGATAGCTGTGGATGTCGCCCGAAATCGCTCCACCGAATAAAAAAGTGAAAAGCAGCGTAAACATGACCGGTAATACTATGAAATCCACAAATATTTCGGGACTCTTGAACATTTTTAACAGCGCCCGATACGCGATCGTGGATGTATTACTGATTGCGCGGCCAACTCCGACGCGATTTTTCAGTTTGCGCTCGGCGGCGGGTATGATGATTGTATTAGTCATTTTATTTCATCATCTTTATCTTTGGAACCCCCGTCTGTCAGCGCGAAGAACACCTCGTCAAGCGTGGGTTGCAGGATGCTTACCGCAGACAACGCTATTCCGGCGTCTTTCAGCGTTGTCAGCACATCGGTCAGTTTGTCGGTATTGTCCATTGGCGCTATCAACTCAGACGCTTCCGCAAGATGAACCTTTGTGTTGAGTACTCGCTTGATGATATGCGCCGCGTTGGCGGCTTTATCCGCGTCCTTGACGGTCAAGCGTAACGAACTGCTTCCCACAGAGCGTTTCAATCCATCGGGTGTATCGTTAGCGACGACTCGCCCTTTGTCAATTACAACAATGTTGTCGGCAAGCTGATCGGCTTCATCAAGATACTGTGTAGTCAACAGTACCGTCGAACCGCTTTTTACAAGATTGCGTATTGTCTGCCACATCTGCGTCCGTGTTCTTGGATCAAGTCCTGTTGTCGGCTCGTCAAGGAAGATTAACGGCGGCTGGGAAATCAGACTTACCGCGAGGTCAAGTCTGCGCCGCATACCGCCTGAAAATTTTGACAACGCGCGGCTCGCCACATCGCCAAGCCCAAACTCTTCCAGGAGTTCATTCGCTTTACGCTTAGAATCACTGCGGGAATATCCATATAATCTGCCGAAAATCATAAGGTTCTCCAAAGCAGTCAGTTCCTCGTCTATAGAGGCGAATTGCCCTGTCAACCCAATCAATTGACGCACAATTTGAGTTTCGCGCAGAACATCATAACCAAATATTTTCGCGTTTCCGGCGTCAGGTTTTAACAATGTGGCAAGCATATTTATTGTAGTGGTTTTTCCAGCGCCGTTAGGCCCCAGTACGCCACATATACTACCTGCCGGAATACTCAGACTCACTCCGTCAACAGCCCTGTTATCGCCAAAGGTCTTTACCAAGCCATGAGCTTCAACCGCTAAAGTTATAATATTATTCATAGTTGTGGTTCGCTATTATTATACTGTCAATCACAAAGGTCGCCACATGCTCGGCGTATGTGCCTTGACCAAAGCCCGCGTCAAAGCCCAGTTCTACCGCCAGTTTGTTACTTATACGTGACCCGCCTATGCAGACGATGAATTTTTCGCGCAGACCTCTTGATTGAAGCAGTTCAATAAACTCAGTCAGATTTTGTATGTGTACATCTTTTTGCGTGACTATCTGGCTGATTAAAATAGCGTCCGCCTTGACTTTTATGGCATAGTCAATGAGTTTTTCGTTTGGAACCTGCGCTCCGAGATTGTGCGCTTCGACTTCGGAATACCGCTCCAGGCCGTAGTGATGGTTGTAGCCTTTCATGTTCATTATGGCGTCAATGCCTACGGTGTGGGCGTCAAATCCGGTGCAGGCGCCAACTATCACCACTTTTCGGCCAAGGCGGCCGCGGATTATGTCGCAGGATTCCTGCATTGAATAGAGCTTTTCGCCCGTGGCTTCTTCGGCGTGTATTTGGCTGTAATCAACGCTTGCGCCTGTCTTTCCGTAAGCCACATAAAATGAAAACCCATCGGCAAGAGCGTGGCTGTGCGCTATGTCAACATGGTAAAAGCCGAGTTTTTCAACATATAAACGGGCGGCTTCGCGCCCTTTGGTGTCGCAGGGTACGGGCAGGGTGAATGATAACTGCACGGCGCCGTCATCTAGTGTGTCTCCATAGGACCGAATAAGCATTTTACGCTCCGCCTAGCCTGATCTTGAGTTCCGCTTCAATGGGGTTCCAATAATCGTCTCCTTTTTTAACCAGACCATCCAGGCCTTTGCCCATGTCCCTCGGCCTCTTTATGTCGGCAAAAGCGCCTTGCTCCATGCACTCCATCAATCCGGTCCTGGCAATGGACTCCATGAAATCAAGTGTTTCCGACAGTACATGATGTGTGCGCCTGATGATTACTCCATCGGGCTTGAATATAATTTCATCGCCCAGATCGGCCATGTTGTTCATTACATATTTAGCGTTATCCAGAGCCAGAGCGCGGTCTTGCATGTGGGGCGTGTGAATGGCCTCCGTCAGCATTCCAAGCAGGTGTATGCCCTGATTTGTAAATTTGGAAACGAAGTTGAACAGTGTATTTTGCGCAATGCCTTTGAATATGTCCCCAGTCATAAATTTGGTCGGCGGCATGTATTTTAAAGGCGCTTGGGGGAAAATCTCCCTTGCCATCTGCGCCTGCGCCAGTTCCAGCAAAAACCCGTTTTCTATCTCAGGATCCATTTCAAAGGCGTGACCCAGACCCATCTGTTTGGGGGACAGACCGGCTTCCAGCGCGAAGCGCTCGTTCAGAAACTGGCTGGCCAGTACTGTGTGAGCCTTCTCAACCGCGTCGGAAGTGGTCAGGTAGTTGTCTTCGCCGGTGTTGATGATTATCCCCGCGAAAGCGTTTATCATACGGCTGAACTTTTGATCAACGAAAGTGCGGTACATGTTGATGTCGCGGAACAGGATGCCGTACATGGAATCGTTCAGCATCATGTCCAGCCGTTCCAGAGCGCCCATGGCGGCTATTTCGGGCATACAAAGCCCTGAAGCGTAATTGGTCAGATAGATGTATCTCTGCCGCGCTTCGGACACTTCATCCAGCGCCACGCGCATTATGCGGAAATTTTCCTGCGTGGCGTATGTGCCGCCAAAGCCTTGCGTGGTAGCCCCATAGGGAACGTAATCCAACAAACTCTGAGCCGTTGTGCGTATGACGGCAATGACGTCGGCTCCCTGCTCGGCAGCGGCCCGCGCTTGCTTTATGTCTTCATAAATATTGCCGGTCGCTACTATGACATATAAAAGCGGGCTGTGGTTCTTGTCTTTGAATTGTTCCAGCTTGGTTTCCCTATGCAGCCTGTTTGTTTCAATACGCGCCAGATATTGAGCTGTGATCTGGGCTGCTTTTGTTTCAACAGCTTGAGGATCGCTGAGGGGAAAGTCCTTGATTTTAAGCCCATCGGCTATTTGAGCGTTCAAACCATCGGGCGTCAGACCTGTCCTCAGCAGCGCGTTTATATACCAGCGCAGCGCGCCGCCCTCAAGGCGATCCTTTAGTTGATCCACTACTATATTGGGAACAGGAACACCATCCGAGTCCGCCCCATCGGCCCCGGCAAGGCGCAATGACGCACGCTCTACGGCCACGGTGGTGTGGCCGTCAATAAAATCCATGACAGGCTTGATTATACGAACGGCAAGATTACGCGCCCTGGCGATTTGGTCTTCCGGCAAACCTAACTTATTCATCTACTCGATCCGGTTCTTTATCTTTGAACGGGTCTTCTTTGAGCCATTCGAGTTTCACGATTATTTTTGCGGCGTCATTTTTGGCATTGTGTTCATTTTTGAGTTTAAGCAGCCATTCGCCTCGTTCATTAAAGGCTACACCCCCCTTTTCGGATTTCTTATTTGGTTCGTTAGTGTGACAGGACATGCAGCTATTTATGTGTTCAAAGCCAAGTTTTCGCGCCTTAGTCAGCCATCCTGGCTGGGCATAGCAAGCGCCGGCCACGGAAAGCGTTAAAATTGGCGTCAGTAAAAGTTCGTGTATCCAAGCCATAAATCCCCCGGAAGAGCATTGAAATCATGTTAATCTTATTTTGGGTAAAATTTCAAGCCACACGGATTGCGGCAACGTTTTAGAATTTGACATACCTGAAAACAGCCAATGCTCAGCAGGACAAAAAAGTTAGAGATACCACTGGGGCCTGGCATAGGCAGGGAAGGTTTCAGGTTCACGCCAGCCATAAAGGGGCATTTTCATAACAATCGAATCATCAATGATCATCACCTTGATCAAATGGTTATATAGCCATTCAACTTTAAAATCATCCTATTTATCCAAGCGGGAGGCACGAAGTGCCAAGGCTGCGCTTTCGTTACGTGAGCCGCCGACAGGAATGGAGGCAAATCGCCGTTGGCACTGGCGCTGCTAGGCAGCGACAGAGACTTACGGCTCCTGACTCCATTAAAAGCGAAACGGCAGCGCAGACGAAAAGCACAGGGCAACGTACCGTTTTAAAGTTGTTTCACTATAACAATTCAACTGCGAAGTGCTGAACTGCTATAATTGTATTTCCGCATCCCATATTGGCGGAGTTTGTTTATGCAGTTTCCAGTAGTATTCGGCAATATAATCAGGGTCTAGAGTTTTTTTCGCTTGAAATGCTTGCTTAAAGGCGCGTAAAGCTCGTCTGCAAGCATAATGCTCTAATATTTCGTCCCTCTGTACAAATCTGCTAACAGTGACGGTTGCGACGTGGATGTTCTCGGGCGTCAGTTCGTGGTGCAATAGCAGCGCCAACTGCCTCAGCGCGCATTTACCGATGGAGCCGGATGCCATATCCGCCTGGGGCTTTACCGCGATACCGCCGCCGGTGAAAAGTATTGTTCCGTAATTTGCGCGCCTCATGCCCGGCAGTACAAACTGCGCGGCTTTCATGGGAGCCATCAGGTTTGTGTTCAGGTCGGCCGCCAGATCGTCAACACTGAGAGCGGAGGCCGTACCCTTTATACCCGCGCTGGCATTAAAAACCAGCACGGCTGGCATACCTATGCTCTGTTCACCAGTCTTCATGTGGTTGATTAATCACGCGCCATCCCTGATATCGCCCTCACAGAGTTCAATCTTTACGCCGGAGGCTCGAAGTTCTTGAACGCGTGGCTCTATGGGCGTTGCATCCAGTGTAATCAAGCCCAACGCGAATCCCTCTGCGGCAAACCTTGATGTTACTGACATCCCGATGCCAGGACCGCAGCCCAGCAGCCACAGAGTTTGTTTTTGGAGTTGATTTTTCATCTTTACACCTTTGTGGTTTGATACCAATTTGCGTTCAAATCTGCCGTATCGCAGCGTTGCTTTTGAGGAACGGTGCCGCGAACCGCTGAATGTAAATGCAACATTGGACGCAATCTGATATGAGACCCTGTCTTTAGGCCGGAACAGCACCGCGCCCTGAAGGGCGGGGTATCACTGCGGGGCAGAGTTTGGCAGGGGAGACAAACTCCTGCCAAACATTCATAACATGTGCCCAAAGGCCCATGCACCCTTATTGCTGGTCGAACAGCAAGGGTTATAAGTAATCCGCCGCAAACGACAAAAAACAAGTTCAAACACTTTTATTGTCACTCATGTGTCAATCCCATTGATATAGCAGTTCAACTTTTTGTAGTTGAACTGCTATGCCGGGATTTACTTGTAGAATGAGGCTGACGATACCGAAACACTTACATGCGAGGGAATTGGACAGATAATCACGAAGTGATTGACGTGACGGTCTTGCGTATCCATTTGCTTTAGCAAATGGATACCAAGAGTTCCCGGCCGCGTATTGCTTGTAGGTGGGCACTGTCCAGCATTGCGCAAGCAATAAAAGCGAAAATTGCTACATAGTTCACAAACAGTTCATCTGCGAAGTGTCGGACCGCTATATGGCCTTCTTTTTCTCGTTACTCACCACTGGCCGTTTATGGAACTATTATAATACGTTCCCGCCGTGTAAAGGCGGGAACAAATTGTCTGGATTGAACCATACAGCCACTTTGGCGCTCCTCATGTCAAAAATCAGATGCGGAAAACTCCCCATCCAGAGATAAATATTTAACAGATAAAACATTTTTTGTTTGCTTTTTCAATATTTTTTTCAAATCACGTAAATATTGTTCCATCTGTGTAAAGCTTGGAGCGAATTGCCGAATTGTCTGGATTGAAAGACCATACAGTACCCTTGAGCTGCCCTGTCAAATACCGAAGTACGGAAAATCTCTGATTTCGGCACAAGTGAGGTAATTTCAAAACCCCGTTTCTGTCTGCGCCACCCATTTCGCCTTCCGCTCCAAAGTAGCGTCCGGCTTCATTCTGGCACAGCCTATCAACTCCGTTGAAGTTGCAAAACTGGCGTTTTGCAACTGGCACAAGTATTTTACCCATAAAAATTTGCGGCTCATTTGGAAAATAGCTCTCGACAACTCTGAAAAACAAGTGTCTGCCTGTTTTTCAGGGTTGTTGGCTATGCCTTGTTAAAAAATGTCAAAGATATCAAAAGCGTTTTTTAAGTAATTGCGTACCTTTATATGGATAAATGTAATCTATATCTATTGTTTTCAACAATTATGTAATTAATATTCTATTTGTTATTCATATTTATATTTATGTTCCCGCCTTTACACGGCGGGAACATGACGTTTTTGAGTCTGTTCAAAAGCTGCTCGCAAAGCGCCTCTGTACGCGGTTCCGCTGATTTCCAGATTTTCCAATGGCGCTGTGAGGTGAGTGCGTCTAGTTCATATGGATCAATCATTCCTGCCATAGACACCAACATGAACGGAATAGTCCGTTCACTTTTAAACAAGGAGTTTTCTCATGAAGAAAACCGTAATAACAACCGCAGCCGCTCTAGCTGCCACACTGGGTTTTGTTCTGTTCTCGGTCGGAGCGGCCAGAACATCGGGAGTGCCTGGACCCCAGGCCCAACACAGCCATCATGACTGCGACCATAGCAATCACGATACGGCTCATCATGACTGCGCGGAACATGGTACTGTGAGTGTGGCGGAACACAGTTCCGTGACTGTGGCCGCAGCTCCAAGATGCCCGACTTGCAATAGCAAGGACTCACGCACTCTTGGGGCTTACTCAACCCCAAAATGCGGCGCTTGCAGAGGTAAGGGCGGCTATTATGAAAAAGTAACAGTGACATGCTCCGCATGCCGTGGTGAAGGCAGGATAAAGGGCATTAC
>JAITCJ010000096.1 GCA_031283145.1 Holophagales bacterium
TTTTCGCTACCGATAAGTCAAGGCCCCGCGCTGACATGTTCCTCCACTATCCCCGACTTGGATTATTTTCGAGGGTCATACGGCGCGAAGGCTCTTTTCCCGCTCTTCCACGACGCGGAAGCCAAAGACCCCAACATATCCAGCGCGCTTCTCGACTTCCTCGCAACCCGCTTTGAAACGCCCCACAAATCGCGCGCGAAATTGGCAACTGACCTGGCCGCCTATGTATATGCCATACTGGCCCAACCGGCCTATTCGGAGACATTCTGCGACGAACTGCTGAAAAAAGAGCTTCGCGTACCCCTCACGAAAGACAAAAAACTGTTCGACAGAGCAGCCTCTTTTGGCCGTTGCTTGATAAACATGCACACCTACGGCGAGCGATTTACCTCTGTCAAAAAGTGGCGGGCCAAAAAGGGCAAGGCAAAGTGCCTGGTGGCGGTACCCGACACGGAAAAAGACTACCCTGAAAGCTACTGTTGGGAAAATAGCAAACTGCGCGTAGGGGCAGGCGTTTTCGCGCCCGTTGACGAAAAGATTTATGACTTCGAGGTATCGGGACTGAAAGTGCTACAGTCCTGGCTGGGTTATCGCATGAAAGAGCCTAAAGGAAAAAAATCATCGCCGCTGGACTCAATCACGCCAAAATACTGGTCCCACGATTTCACAAAAGAGCTTCTGGAACTGCTATGGTTGCTAGAGGCTACGATAGATGGCTACGCAAAGCAAAAAGCGCTGTTGAATGAAGTTCTGGAAAGTCCCCTATTCGCGGAGCGCGAATTGCCGCCTGTGCCAAACAAGGAACGCAAGTGGCGCGGAGACTTGGACAATGGAGATGCAGTTGAAATTGATATGCCGGAGGTAAAAGAGTGACATGGCGCAAAATAGTATTGATTTAACAGATGCGCGGCGCGCCATTAAAGCTGCCGTGTGTTGTAATATAGACAACAAACCTGAAAAAAAGACTGCGCTCTGTTTTTCAGGTTAATTGAGAGTGCTTTCCCGGAGGTTACCTTACATTATAGCAGTTCAACACTTTGTAGTTGATCTGCTATGCCGTGATTTACTTGTAAATCCCGGTCGCTTATTGCTTGTAGCTGGGCTTTGCCCACCGTTGTGCAAGCAATAAAAGTGAAAAATGCTATATGACCTTTAGAATGGTTCAAGATTTGTGTTACCTTTAGTATTGACTATATAATAGGGGTTTCTCGTGTCCGATACACCCAAAAAATCCAAATTAGGTCTCTGGCTTTGGCTGCTGGCTTTTTTAATAATGCTTGCGTCTGTTGTTTATCAGCGCCGCACAGGCCCGACCTACCCTCTGCGGGGGCGCGTTAATGTTGACGAGCAGCAACTGGAATACCGCTTGCCGAGAAGCGCTGAAAATGTAAGCGACGCCAAGATTGTAATTCCTGACATCGGTGTTTCCGCACGCGTACTTTGGAGGCGTTATCCAACATCAGACCCGTTCACGGTGGTATTCATGGCTTCTGAGTCAGACGGCGGGGAAAAAATATTAACGGCCGGAATCCCTCCTCAAGAAGCCGCTGGAAAGGTGGAATATAAAATAGAAATTGGCAGTACGGTAATACCTGAAAACGGTGAGACGGCGGTAATGCGCTTTAAGGGGCCTGTATCAGCTCCTGTACTATTATTTCATATTCTTTTAATCTTCATAGCCATTCTCACAAGTACCAGGGCTGGATTGGGGGCCGCGTTTGGAAAGGATGAAAAAACTCTTCTGTGGATTACATTGGGCTTGATACTTGTCGGAGGAATCATTCTGGGCGCGTTTGTCCAAAAAGCGGCATTCGGGGCATATTGGACAGGCTGGCCGTATGGTTCGGATCTGACTGATAACAAGACATTGTTTATGTTTATAGGATGGCTGGCCGCCTGTTTACTCATGATGTTTCCAAAGGCAAAGCGTCCCGCCGTCGCCCTGGCGTCTCTGCTAACCCTCATTGTTTATCTTATTCCCCACAGTTGGCGCGGGAGCCAGTTGGATTATCATCAAGAACAAAGCGCTGTTCAAATTGACCAGTAATCCGAATGAAAAAAATGAGCAATGTTCACACCGCATATCGTGTGACGGGCCACGGCACTGTCAAAGTTTTGCTGTTGCGTGCGCTGACGGGTGGGACTGACGCTGTGGATCGCAATGGTGTAAAGGGGTGGTGGGGACCTTTATTTAAGCCCGGAGCGCCGCTTGCGAAAGATTCCGCGACTGTTTGGACGCCAAATCTGTTTGACGGTTGTTATATAGCAGTTCAACTACAAAAAGTCGAACTGCTATAAAGACAGAGACAAACTCATACAGAACCGTCGGCTCTGTCTGCTTCATATACTGAAACCATGTTTCTTTTGATTTTTGCCGTGTACAGAGCCTTATCCGCGCTTTCCACTAGTTCTTTAGCGTTGAGGGACAAGTTATTAAAGTTGGATATACCGATGCTAATTGTTATTGTGACTGAAATATTTTGCTCTTCATTGAAAATGGGGGTGTCCTCAACCGCTTTTCGTATTCGTTCCGCTATTTCCAACACACGCGTCATGTCTGAGTTAGCTATTATCACAGCGAATTCCTCGCCGCCGTAGCGGATGAAATAGTCGTTCGGACGTATGGATTTCATTATGACTTCCGATACTGACGACAGTACCTTGTCGCCGAAGACATGTCCGTACGTGTCGTTGATTTTCTTGAAATGATCTAGGTCAAGCATCAAAAGCGCCAGGTCTTTGCGCTGCCTTATTGAATGCACGATTTCTCTGTGCAGGAAATTATCAAAATACCGCTTGCTGTAGGCGCCCGTCAATTTATCTTTTAGCAGCGGATTCAAAATAACGTTTGAGAACTTTAACAGCGATACCAGCGAAAGACCTATGATAAACCCATAGATTGTAAAAAGCGCCCTATTCAGTCTGCTGAGGTGATTATATATATGCGAACCATCCATATCCACGCCTACCATTCCCAGTATTTCTCCGTCTCTGTCTAAAATGGGAGCTAAGGCTCCCAGAAGTTCCCCCCACTTTTCATCCTTAGCAACTCTGAATACGATGGAAGACTTAGAGGAATATACGGCTTCTTTTTGAGGACTATTTTTATCCAGTGATCCCGGCGGGGAATAGTCAGAGCTTTCTAAAGGCTCCGCGTCTAATATGAATTCTGTGGTTTTATCGTCAAGTATTCGTTCTGTGTATATGAATTTTATATTGCTGTTATTTTTAATATCCGAAAAATAAGTTTGCATTTTTTTGTAGTATTCGGAATTAATATCCCTCGTCTCAAGGAATGACTTGTATTCATCAATATTCATCATCAAGCTGTTAGCTATTGAGACAGCAACGCCTTTCGCGCTAAGCTCAAGGTGTTCAACAATGTCATTCGCTCCCGTTAGATAAACGGTAGTGTACATAACTGACATGACGACAGCCAGCGCGGCCATGCACAATACGATCAAGCGTCTCTTGAATGTTTTATACAACTTGTCCATCTGAATAGCGCCGAAAAAAGCCGGTCCGCGAACAGTCAAAGCCTCGCGTGGCTGTTGTTAAACTAGATTTAAAAATACTTTAAGAAACAGGAATTGTCAAGGTTGATCTCTGCTCCACTGTGGTTTGATACCAAATCACATTGCTGTTGTGCGAAAGCGGTAGCGCAACATGCCGCAAACAGCCGCATTCGCACGACCATTTGTAGTATTGGCAATGGGAAATGGTATGAGACCCCGGCCTTGCCGCGGATACGGCTTCGCAAGCGTTCCTTCAGGTCGGAACAGCCATACGCCCCGCCTTAAAAGGCGGGGTATCATTGCGGGGCTGATGTTTGGCAGGGGACGCAAACCCCTGCCAAACACTCATAGCGCATGGGCCTGAAGGCCCATGCACCCTTATTGCTTGCTGGTCAGGAGTGTCAATGACATATTTACCCTCTGCTTCTGGCCAACAAGCCTTACCTTGA
>JAITCJ010000123.1 GCA_031283145.1 Holophagales bacterium
GCTCTATAGGATTGTGACCCCCGTACCAAAGCCATCCGCCGCCAACCAGGGCTATGTGTCCAAAACTGTACACAGAAGCCAGTTCGCCTATTGTGTCCAGCAACAGTACTTGAGTTTCGCGCCATTGGTCCAGAGATACAGACCGCGAGCTTGAAGCCTTTTTATAAGCAATTTTCTTGTCGTTCAACAACCTTGCGACTAAATCAAACCTCTTTTGCTGGCGGGGGGCGACAATCATGCGCAACTCAGGAAAACTTTCTTTCGCTTGTTCCCAGGCCGCCAACAACAGCGCCTCTTCGCCGTCAACCGTATTGCCCGCTACAAGTATTGGAGCGCCATGCCATCCGGTTTTGAGCGTTTTCCAGCCGTCATGGAGTTTCGGAGGCGGGGGCAGATCCGCTTTTAAATTACCGCCCACCACCACATTTGGCGCGCCCAAAAGGCGAAAGCGGTCGGCGGATTCAGGGTCCCTTGAGACTACCAGCGATAGACGGGAAGCCGCGCGACGCAGCCAAGGCCTGAATTTACTGTCAACGCTGCGCGCCGTGAGTCTTCCGTTTACTATGCAGCGCGGAATATTTCTTGATTCCAGCTCCAAAAATAAATTAGGCCAAAGCTCTGTTTCTAAAGCGATGAACGCGCTTGGCGGGATTTCAAAAAAACTCTCCAGGCCGCGCCGGTCATCCAGTGGGAATCCGCCTCCGGTGACGCGTCCGGAACCATTCTCCCAAACCGGAAGCCGCTTTTTCATTAGTTCAAAACCCGCTTGCGTACCGGTAGTAATATGGAGTTGATGCCCCGCTTCACGTAATTTGTTAAGTAATCCGGTCGCAAGGACCAATTCGCCAACGCTGACGGCATGAAGCCATATCCAGCCATGTTTCAACGCAAAAGGCGTCCGCGCTTCCAAACGGACCCGAGCGGAGTCAGACAGTCCCTTACTCAAGGCCTTTCCAATGGAAGCGGCAACGCTAATGCCGGCAAGATACATTCCGTCCAAAAAATCCATTAAAATTCCCGTCAAACATTATCTTCAATGCTTAATGTAACAAAAGACAAGGGGTAAAACACCCTTGTCTTTTCAGAAAAAATTTCGCCGTCCGCTCCGGTGTCGCGTCCGGCGAAATGAGAAAACAGCCTGTCAACTCCGTTGAAGTCGCAAAAATGAAGTTTTGCAACTGGCTCTATCTTTCAACAATCGGTTTACCTTCCACTACAGAGATGACTTTATATTTGGAGTTATTTACACCCAGTTCGGCGCGGCGGTTCTTTGCCTGACCTTCGGGAGTATTGTTGTCGGCGATTGGCTTGTCGTAGCTGTGACCAATAATATTGCTTTTAGGAACAACAATTCCCTCTCTCCTCAAGCTCTCCGCCAATGAGTTCGCGCGGTTTACGGAGAGTATCTTGTTGTGCTCGGCGGTTCCGTTCGCGTCACAGTGGCCGGTAATAAGTATGGCGCCGGGCTCAAGCACGTTTTTATATTTGGCGGCCCAATTTTTCACAATGGCTCTGTTTTCAGCGGTTTCAGTGTAACCGTTAGTGGGGAAATGAATCATGAGGCTCTCTATTTCAAACACCTTGACTTGTTCTACCACTTTTTCAGTTTTGCGAGTTTCCTGCGCGACAGGTTCGCGCGCCTGCTGTTCTTCACGCGCCAAGCGTTCTCGTTCTGCAGCTTCGGCCTTGGCTTCTGCTTCGCGCGCCAGACGTTCGGCTTCGCGTGCCTGGGCCTCGGCTTCACTGGCCAGACGTTCAGCTTCGCGTGCCTGGCGCTCTGCATCCGCATGTCTCGCTTCGATTGCGTTAAGCTCTTCCAGACGTTCCGCTACGCGTGCCTGGCGCTCTGTATCTCTTGCCGGAGCGCAGTTATTATCACGCCGCCCAAATCGAATACCGCCTGTAATTACAGCTTCCCAAGCCGGGAAGTTGCCTCTGGCAAAACTGTCAGGCGAAGTATTATAAACATTTATGCTGCCAAGCGGAGTATCACCTGTATTGATGGCATAGTCACGATAGTAGTTCTGGGGATCGACATCAGTTTTGGACAGGGCATAAGCGGCTTCGATTCCAACGAACGGCGTGAAGCGGGTGCCTTTGTCAAACATGTACCTTGCGTTAGCGCGCAGCCAAGGACGCCAAGCTACGTCTTGCGACATGGTTCCAACGAGATGCGAGGCTTTCATCCAATCATACCGAACATCAGCGCCAACACCAAATTCAAAATTCCCGCTGGTTTCAATTCTGAGCAAAGCGCCTATTTGCATCTGGTTTTTATGCTTTAAGTCTGAACGCGCGCTTTGCCCGTAATCCAGCGGGACGTCATTTTCAAGCTTATATCCCGCGCTGAATAAAATTGACCCGAAAGAAAGACAAATGGGGTCTATAGAAAGCCTGATTGAAGGGGCCAATCTGGGGTTGCTTGGCGAGAACGTGAGCGTACCATTAGGTCCAGTCGCGTCACGAGAATCGTATCCAATGAAATTGGCGCCGATTTGAACTTCCCAGGGCCACTTGAATTTTGACTTCTCCTCCTGAGACTGATTTGCTCCCAAACTTAGAGAAGCCGTGATAGAAACTAATAATAGTGAGATGCGCGTCATATACTGCCTCCTGCAAAAAATAATACGCATTACTTTATTTTAGACATGGCAAAAAAATTGTCAACAAAACTAGAGTTCTTTTCTCTAATATTAAAGAATTTTATATTTTATTTTAGGCTTGCGGAACATAAAGTAGAATGGGAGGGTGTATTATTAATCACGCTCCTAAGGATCAATCAGTATAAAACCGATATGCCTCCCTTTCAGTTGCGCCAGCTCGTTGAAGATCAGCGCCTTATGCCGCTGGCAGACGTGGTTGAGCGCGGTCAGAGACTCGGTTTTGAGGATGGCTTGCTGCTTTACGAAACGCCAGACCTGACTGGGCTTGGAGCGCTGGCCGATTGCGCGAGAACAAGACTGCACGGTAAAAAGGCATATTTTGTTCAAAGCAGGCGCGTGTCTTATACAAATATCTGCTGTACACACTGCCAATTGTGCGCGTTTCAGTCAAAGCCTGATGACCCAAGAGGCTATGTAATGAGCGCGGAAAATGTCGTAGCGGAACTGAAAAAGCCGCAGAACCGACATATACGCGAATTGCACATGGTGGGGGGTCACAATCCAAAACTCAAAATTGAGTACTTTGAAAATCTGTTTCGCTCCATTAAAAGTCAGTTGCCATCTGTACACCTGAAAGTGTTTACGATGGTGGAAATTGACTTTTACGCCCGCAGTTCGGGGATATCCATTGAAGAGTTTCTGGATCGCTGCGTGGCCGCCGGATTAGAGAGTTGCCCTGGCGGCGGCGCTGAAATTTTTGACGCAGACATACGCGGACAGATTTGCGTTGGCAAAAAAGACGCTGATGTGTGGCTGGATACGGCCAGGACCTGTCATAAAAAGGGGATTCCCACAAATTGCACAATGCTATATGGACATCTGGAAAATGCCCGTCACAGGGTTGACCATTTGCTGCGTCTGCGGCAATTACAGGATGAAAGCCTGGCG
>JAITCJ010000155.1 GCA_031283145.1 Holophagales bacterium
GGTCAACAAGTTTATCTTCGCGGTTCCCCAATGGAACTGGGAATCTGCTCTGTTCCCAATGAGAAAGGTTGAGCGCGGCGATATTATCGTATTCCGCTATCCTATGGATCGCAATCAGGACTACGTAAAGCGCTGTGCAGCCTTGCCCGGCGACACGATTGAGTTTCGCAATAAACGCTTGTACATAAATGGCGAACAGACAACAGGGCCATGGGAGTACCACATTTTAGGCGATGTCTCCATAGACCGTGCCGCTGAACCTGAACCTGGCCCCTGGCCATTGAGCAGATACGCCGGATACACAGAAGCGCCAGGCTCGGCGGGAGTTTATCTATGGCCGTACGTTGACCCCGAAATCCGGCAGACCAACCAGCAGGGAATGACTCCATTAATAGGCGGCTTCCGCGATTTTTTAGGGCCGTTGACAGTACCCCCCGGACATGTGATGGCCATAGGCGACAACAGAGATAATTCAAGCGACAGCCGCTATTGGGGTTTCCTGCCAATAGACCACATGAGAGGACGTCCTTTCATGGTGTGGTGGAGTTACCGCGAAAAGGGTACCGATCACGAAAACGCTCTTGTTCCAAACGGCCCAATGGAAATTCTTCAAAACTTCGGGGACGGAGCACGCAACTTTTTCCGATGGACTCGTTGGGAACGCACTGGATACATCCCTCGCTGATCTTGTTAATTCCACAGACCTGAGAGCAAAGGAGCCGAGGCCCCCTCAAGGTTTTTGTGTGTAAATAATCGGCATACAGCGTTATAATTATCTGTTTGACGTGAATGGGAAAATGATGATTGACAATCTGTTGAAGAAATTTATTGGCTCAAAAAACGACAGAGAGTTGCGGCGTTTTTGGTCCAAGGTTGAGTTTATTAACGTGCTGGAACCCGAAATTCAGGCTCTTTCAGACGCCGAAATAAAAGCCAAAACCCTTTATTTTCGTGAACGCCTTGAGGCGGGCGAAACTCTGGACGACATTCTGCCGGAAGCATTTGCTGTAGTCCGTGAAGCCTCCGTGCGCGTTTTAAAAATGCGCCATTTTGACGTCCAGTTGATAGGCGGCATGGTTCTGCACGAGGGCAAAGTGGCCGAAATGAGGACAGGCGAAGGCAAAACCCTTACAGCTACGCTGCCTCTGTACTTAAACGCCCTAGCCGGTAAAGGCGCGCACCTTGTGACAGTAAATGATTACCTGGCGCGGCGTGACGCCGAATGGATGGGCCGCATCTATCACTTTTTAGGCATGAGCGTCGGTGTAATACAGCACGGCCTTTCAGACGACCAGCGTCGAGAAGCCTACGGCTGCGACATAACCTATTGCACAAACAATGAGCTTGGTTTTGATTATCTCCGGGACAATATGAAATGGAGCCTGGAAGACTTCACACAGCGCGGGTTCAGTTACGCAATCGTTGACGAGGTTGACTCCATCCTGATAGACGAAGCCAGGACCCCTCTTATCATTGCCGGTTCTTCCGAAGAAGACACATCCAAGTACTATCGTATAGACGGAATGATTCCAAAACTTAAAAAAGACGTTGATTACAAAGTTGATGAGAAAGACCGTCAAGTCATGCTCACCGACGATGGCATACGTCATGCCGAAAAACTGCTGGGCGTCCCGAACCTCTACGATCCAAGCGCCATAGACACACTGCACGGGTTGAACCAGGCCCTCATGGCTCATAATTTATACAAGCTGGACGTGGATTACATGATCCGACCCAAAGAGGACGGACGCGGAAAAGAAATTGTAATTGTTGACGAGTTCACCGGACGAATGATGCCGGGTCGCAGATGGTCAAATGGTTTGCACCAGGCCATAGAGGCCAAGGAAAACGTAGAAGTCAACGCGGAAAATCAGACCCTCGCCACAGTCACATTCCAGAACTTCTTCAGAATGTACAGCAAATTGGCTGGAATGACCGGCACCGCCGAGACAGAAGCCACAGAATTACTGCAAATATACAAATTGGAAGTAGTGATCGTCCCCACCAATATGCCAATGATCCGCAAGGATTTCGCCGATGTCATTTACTCCACCAAAAAAGGCAAAAAGCGGGCGATTGTTGAAGAAATCAAAGAACTCAACGCAAAGGGCCAACCTATACTGGTAGGCACGGCCTCTATTGAATCCAGCGAAGACTTAGCCGCGGAACTCAAAAAAGTCAGAATCCCCCACGTTGTGTTGAACGCAAAGCACCATGAGCGTGAAGCGGAGATCATAGCTCAGGCCGGACGCAAGGGAGCCGTGACCATAGCTACGAACATGGCCGGACGCGGAACAGACATCATTTTAGGCGGAAACGCGGAGGGCCTGGCGAAAATCGAAGCCAAAAAGCGCAAGATTGAACTGTACGACGAGGATGGACGGAACACGCCCAAATTTGACGCCCTCATTGAATCAATGGAAAAACAGACCAGGGCCGAACACGAAGAAGTCGTAGCGCTTGGCGGGTTGCACATTTTGGGTACGGAGCGGCATGAGAGCCGCCGCATTGACAACCAGTTGAGAGGCCGCGCCGGACGTCAGGGCGACCCTGGTTCCAGCCGTTTTTACCTTAGCCTTGAAGACGATTTAATGCGAATTTTCGGCGGCGAGCGGCTAAAGAACCTCATGGGTACCCTTGGCATGAACGATGATGAGCCGATTGAGGCCGGGATGGTGACCAGAGCTATCGAAAAGAGTCAAAAGCGCGTCGAGACCCAGCACTTTGAGATCCGCAAGCACCTTCTTGAATATGACGATGTTATGAACAAGCAGAGGATATTCTTTTATGGACTGCGTACAGAAATCCTGAAAGGCAACACCAAAGAATATATCCTGAGAGTGTCCGCCGAAGTGGTTGAGGGTCTTGTCTATGACCACCTGCCTCAAAAGGGAGAGCGGGATATAGAAGGTTTCAAAGAGCGAGTCGAGCAGCTCTTCGCAATGTCAGACCTGGATTTCGATGGCATTGCGAGCATGTCCCAGCCCGAAGCCACGGGAACCCTCGCGAAAATTGTTCGCGACTCTTACCTGGACAAAGAACGCAGATTAGGCTCAGAAGACGTACTGCGTTGGCACGAGCGCGTCGCCACGCTGCAAATCATTGATTCAGCTTGGAAACGCCACTTACTCGTCATGGATCACCTTAAAGAAGCCATCGGTTTCCGCGGCTACGGACAAAAAGACCCATTGGTAGAGTACAAGCGCGAAAGTTACGAATACTTTGAAAACATGCGCTTTGGTTATGAAGACGAAATCATCTCTTACCTCTACCGAGTAGAACCCCAGCCGGCCTATGCAACTGAAGATTACATCCCTCGGCAAACTGAAGATATACAAGAAGCCGGGTCAGACGATGAAGACGTAACGATAAATTACACCAACGACTCGCGCCCGGATGCCATACAGCGGGTTATGAGGTTCAATGTTGGCGGAGTTGACGAAGACGACGATTAATATCCCCCGTTTTTGTTGATTCTCTTTAGCCTGAAAAACAGACTGCGCCCTGTTTTTCAGGCTGGTTGGGTAATAGCCATTCAACTTTAAAATCATCCTATTTATCCAAGTGGGAGGCACGAAGTGCCAAGGCTGCGCTTTCGTTACGCGAGCCGCCGACAGGAATGGAGGCAAATCGCCGTTGGCACTGGCCTGCTAGGCAGCGACAGAGACTTACGGCGCCTGACTCCATTAAAAGCGGAACGGTAGCGCAGACGAAAGGCACAGGGCAACGTACCGTTTTAAAGTTGTTTCACTATAGAATTGGAATCATGGGCATCATGGAACTAATCATTGTCACTGGTCTGTCTGGAGCAGGGCGCAGGTCTGTGCTTGGCGTATTGGAGGACGCGAACTTTGTCGCGCTGGACAACGTCCCATTTCAACTGCTGGGCCCCCTGTTAGAATTGGAAACCAAAGCCCATGTGAGCGGCGGGCGTTTGGCTGTTGGTATGGACAGCAGGCAGTTAGAATTTCCCAAGCATTTTGCCCCCATGCTGGAGCAGCTTCACACGCAGGGAATAGCGCCGTTTGTCCTCTACCTGGAATGCGAAGACGAAATATTAATCCGCCGCTATTCAGAGAGCCGCCGACCCCACCGCATGGCAGGCGATGGAACCATAGCCGAAGGCATAGCAAAAGAGCGCGGTTTATTGCAGGATGTGAAAGAACTCGCTTCAATGGTTTTGGACACCAGTTATTTAACGCTGTATCAAATGCGGCAGCGCATAGCTGAAATCCTGCCAAAGTGCCGCCCGACCGGAACCTGCTTGAATATCATAAGTTTTGGCTTTAAACATGGAATCCCGGCCGAAGCGGACATGGTATTTGACGCCAGATTTTTACCAAACCCCTTTTATGTGCCCGAACTGCGTCTTCTGACCGGGCTGGACAATAAAATTCTGATGCATCTCAAGCGGTTTAAAGAGTTCAACGAATTCATAGACCGCGTGGAAGACTGGCTGATGTGGTCATGGCCCCACATACTAGAAGGGGCCAAGGCGTATCACACTATCGCGATTGGCTGTACCGGCGGCCAGCACCGCAGTGTGGCCCTGGCGGAAGAACTCGCCGAACGATTAACCGGCCGAATTGAAAATTTAAACACTCAGCACCGCGAGTTAAGACGTTAAAATATCCTTTGGTTGCCTTAATGATGGTAAA
>JAITCJ010000158.1 GCA_031283145.1 Holophagales bacterium
TGATGTATTCCACAGATCAAACGCTGGGTAAGTACAAGATCATTGATCGCCTTGGCGCGGGCGGCTTTGGCACAGTGTATCTGGCATTGGACAAGCTGCTCAACCGCAAGGTGGCGCTCAAGGTACCCCACCATCAGATAGAAGAAGCGGCGCTCCTGAACGAGCCAAGGATCATGGCTACGCTCAAGCATCCCAACATTGTCGAACTGATCACGGTGGATGAGGCGAATGGCGCTTATTTTATGGTTATGGAGTATATTGACGGCGAAGGTTTAGATAAGCAAATCCGGAACGAACACGGCCTTCAGCCGTTAAAGGCGCTGGATATTGCCATTGGCGTCTGTACGGCAATCGTATTTGCTCACTCCAACCAAATAATACACAGGGACTTGCGCCCGGCCAATATTCTTATGACGAGGGATGGTGTGCCTAAAGTTACGGATTTTGGCACCAGCCGAGTTCTGGAGCTGCAAAAAGAGGACTATGCGCGCACACGCATTGGCTCCCCTCCTTACATGGCGCCTGAGCACTTCCGCGGAAGAACTGTATTCCAGTCTGACATCTGGTCTCTGGGGGTGACTTTCTATGAAATGCTGACAGGCACCGTGCCTTTTTATGATGCTGACCCCATAAAGATAGCCCAAGCTTACGCGACAAGACCCGTGGTTCCTCCTCACCTTCGCTCATCTCAAGTTCCAAGACTGTTTTCCGAAATTATTATGAAAGCTCTGTCAATTAACCTAGGAGACCGCTATATTTCCGCTCAGGAACTGCTCAAAGCACTGTACGAACTCAGGGAATCTTTCCATAAGCAAGCCAGGCCAATGACGCCGTATCCGGCAGTTCCTGTACATCCTTCGCCGCATCAAAGCGCGCAGCAGACATTGTGCCGCTTCTGCTATCAGCCTCTGCCAAGAATGGCCACTGCCTGCCCCCGCTGCGGGGAGAAAAACTGACGTGACCTCTGATAATACTTCCAAAAAGACTCGCCCGTGGCTCAAGCGTATCAGTTATGTAATCGCCGGCGGGGCTGTGGTTGGCGCGGGGGGCGTGTTGTTCGCTCACTCTTCCACGATGCAGAAAGTCTATATTGAGGCCCTTGCGTCAATAATAAAAAATAAGACAGGGCTGGATTTTGACGCGGATGGATTGAGTTTCAGTCTTTTAAAAGGGTGCGCGAGTCTGTATCGTCCGACTTTAGACTCGGATTTATTCAGGGCTGATGAAATAGACATCAGTGTGAACCTGAGTTCTATCTTTGGAAACGCGACGCATATAACGAGGCTGGCGATTGTCAATCCTGTGTCAAACATAAGCGCGGCGCGCCTGGATCGAATCAAATTGCAACCCGACAGCCCCGGCCTTGATTGGAGATTGGATTCTTTAGAAATCAGCGGAGGCAGTTTATTTATAGAAGAGCCGGAATGGGGGCTTCACCGCGTGGAAGTTTTCTTTAACGCAAGCGCCGCAGGGTCTGGACCCAAGCTGCTCCGCCTTGATTCCGAATGTTCCGGAATCGCCATCGCCGGCAAAGAGTGGACACTGCGCGGCAGCGCGAATTTCACGGTTGACATTGGGGCTGACATCATAAGTCTGCGTCAGTTTGGTTTTGACAGCGAATTGTTGAAATTTAAGGCGGACGGCGCGTTTGACGTTCTGAACAATGTTGTCAAGTGCGATATAAACGGCTCTGTATTTAGTCAGAGTTTAGCGGATACCTTTGGTGAGTATTTTTCGGGGCTTGATGGCCGCGCCGACTTTCACGCCTCGGTTTCGGGCGGCGCGGACAATCCGGAATGGACGCTGCGAGCTAACGGTCAAGGATTGAAAACAGTCTATAAGTCAATTGATTGTTGCGATGTTGATTTGGAAGCGAATGGCGGCGCTTCTGAAATTGAAATTAAAAAGATCAGTATAAGAGCTATGAATTCTTCTTTAACAGCGCGGGGGACGCTGAAAAGTACCGAGAGCAAGCTGTTTTTGGATGGAAGGAACCTGCCTCTCAGCCCTATTTCGGATGTTCTCAACGCGCCGGTTTTGAAGTCAACGACAGCCGATATTCACAGTGTGTTTTCCAGTCCGTATCCGCTCTGGAGCGCTAATGCCCTGAGTAAGTTCCTTGTGAGACTGAGCGCCGTTTTGAACGGGGATGGGGACACGGTGGGCGATTTGGTTATCGCGGCTTCGGAAAAATCAATAAAAATTGAATCTTTCAATTTGGATATTCCGGATTTGAATGTTTCAGCGGATGGCACTATCGGCATAAAGATAGATGTGTCAGCTCTTTCTGATTCCGCACTGACCTCATTTAGTTTTAACGCGGAAGCCGCCACTACAGCGGAACATGTGGCGCATTCACTAGATGCTTGGGATATCGTTGACTACCTGCCTATCTCCGGCGAAGCGTGCGCCAAAACGCAAGCCACATGGTCGCCATCGCGGGGCTTATGCCTGAACGGCAATTTAATCATTGAAAACCCTGTGTACTACGGAGCGGCTGCTGATATTTTGACCACAGACCTAAAGATTGAATCAGATCAGTTGTTTTTAGACAACATGCGCATAAAGCGCGGCGCTGTTGAGGCAGCGGGTCATCTTTGGCTGACTTGGGCAGGACTTCCAAAAGGGGAAGACCAAATCAGTATGCGTTACGAATTATCAGGCGTCCCACTCTCCGAGGGGCTGGCGGTGGGTATAAGCGACAATGAGATACTTGAGGACATGGCAGCCAAGGGTTATGTTGACAGTTGGGTGACGCTGAACGGCCCGTATCGCTCCATAGTGTTAAGGGGTGAAGCCAAACTATATGATGGCTCTATTTATGGAATTTCCATTCCGGCATTTTCCTGCTCTGCCGAGATGGACCTGGATAATCAAAAACCCTTACTGGTTATTCCGGAATTACGCCTGGCCGATAGCCGCGAAAACTTAGACACACTCAGCGGACCACTGGGACTCAGCGGCAATCTTAATATGGATCTGGCCTCGAAAACCTGGAATGGCCGGATTGTCGGCCTGGCGGACAGCCACGCCCTTGGAATGACAAAAGCGCCGCGAATGTCGGCTCAAGTCGTGGTTGACCTGGACGGCCCTTATGTCGCTGATTATGGCTCAATAGCACTCCCTGAAGGCAAGGTGATCCTGAGCGAAGGTCTGATTGATGTTGGCGGGGATTTAAGAATTGAGGGACTAACGGGCAATTTGAGCGTGGGTAATGGCTCTGTTTTGGGAACCATTTTTTTTCAGGATTTTCTGTACAGCGAAGATACGCTGCTTGAACTGGATGCCCGCAGGAACGCGAATGCCTTAACAGGTCGGCTCCATGTCGCGCTTTCGTCTGAAACCGCAGACACAGAGGGTCTTATTCGTGTGCTTACAAGGGGCGCTCTTGATGACTGCAATCTGAATTTAACTGCCAGAGGACGTTTGAGCGACCGAGGTTTAACATGGCGGGCCGATATAGACAGGTTGGACGGCAGTGTTTTTGGTTTGGAATTTGGGCAGCAGAATCTAAGCTCAATTGATGGCAACTCGGACAGTATAAAACTAGCGTTTGATTTAGGAAGCCGGAGATTGGAAGATGGCGCTCACGAACCCCTTTCCCGTCTGCGAGTAAATGGGATGCTCTCCTTTCAGGATACCCAGACCATTGACTTTACTTTAAGCGGAACCGCCGACCTGGAGCAGACCAGAGATGTTTTGGCCGGTGTTTTTAATGAGGGCCGCGACACTTTCCTTGCCGGTTTTACGCCCGATGGTGTCGGAATCATGGATTTAAAGCTGCACGGCCCGACTAACGCTTTGGGACTGGATGGTGTTTTGCAAATAAGAGGCGGGCGCTTGCATCCTGGAAGCGATTTTCCATATGGTATTGAAAATTTGAATCTTGACCTTGTCTGCCAAAACAGACGGATATCGCTTAAAGATTTACAGGGGCGTATGGCGCGGGGAAGGTTGACGGGCTTTGGGGATGTTGTCTGGAACAACAGCGGTGTGGAGAGTTACCAAGTACAGACACAGTTAGATAATTTTCAGTACAGCTATAAGCCGGAGGGCTTTCAGCTTGACGGCAGCGTCAATGCCTTGTTTCATAGCATTCCCGGCGGGAAAAGCGAAATTAAGGGTACGTTAAAAGCCTCCAATATGGCCTATACCGCCGAGATCAATTTGGGAAAGATTATTTTGGAAAACTATATGGGAGCCATCCCCGGTATTCACAACATAGAACTTAACGACCCTATGGACGCTATAAATCTAAATTTAGATGTAGAGTTGGCGCAGCCTTGGACTTTTGACACAAATTTAATA
>JAITCJ010000200.1 GCA_031283145.1 Holophagales bacterium
TGGAGCGTCAGGTTTGACTGCTTCGCCCAAAGCGGCATCCAAAGGGTACTGGCGTCCATCGCAAGCGATGAGTGGAATGCCCATTTTTTTCCAGTCAATCACGCGCTCGAAAGCGATGGCTTGCAATTATGGTGGAATGATGAGGCCAATCGCCAAAAAATCAAACTCCAATTCAATCAGAGCGGGCAGTTGACCGGTGAGTTGTTCAACCGGCAAGGGCAGCAAAAGGCGGAAGGCGTGTTTTCAAGGACATCGGCAACGCCGACAGACGGAGGGTTTCATGTAAAACCACAAGATAACTTTATCAGGCACTTGCGGAGCTACAACGGTTTTGGCAGGAGCGACGCGGGACCGGTTGTATTTGAATACGACTACAGCCACTCCAAACTGACGGAATTGAAAGAAAAATACAACCTTACAAGCGTCGCCGGTGTTGGAGACACCCAGAGCAAGGCGATAAAATTGCTGAATTGGCTCTGTAAAGGCACCCATCACAAAAATTACAACTTTGGAGAAATGAATTCTCTCGCGTTGCTGGAATACGCCTACGGCAAAGGAGCCGACAAGGGTTTAAACTGTTACAACCTTTCGGTCATTCTGAGTGAGATGTGCCTGTCGGCAGGCATACAGGCTCGCGCGCTGTGGCTCTATCCAATGAACCCCAACGACGGGGACAACCACGTAGTAGTGATGGCGTGGATTCCCGAAAGGGACAAGTGGATTATGCTGGACCCATCTTTTAACGCCTATTTCAGCGATTCCGGTGGGAATGCGCTTTCGCCCGATGAAATAAGGGACATGATTGCCCAGGGCAGCAAGATTAACCTCAACCAGGACTCAAAAATTGACTATTCCCAGTACCTTAACTACATGGCCAAGGATATGTTCTATTTCAACAGTTCACGAAAAACCGGCTTTGGGACTTTTTCCGGCCCGATTGAATTAATTTATTTTTGTCCCGATGGTTTCGATTTGGCGGACTGGCGCGTGAAAAACGCGCGTTTCCGAAATACTTTCGACAATCCCCTCTCTGCGGAAGAACTTGCGAAGCGCGAAGAAAACATGAGACAGGCAAAATACATATACGCCACACCTGAGAGCTTTTGGGGCAAGTGATACAGCAGTTCAACACTATCATAGTTGAATTGCTATAAAAGACATATCTGTTTGATCACAACCTGGTACCGGTGTATGCTGTGTGTTGATTCTGTTCGGTTTTTGGAGGTTCACAATGCCTGTAGTTACACCAGTCCAATACAAACATATGCTGGATCGAGCGAGAGACGGCAAGTTCGCTTATCCTGCCTTTAACGTGACCTCGACCGAAACAGCCAACGCTGTTCTGCTGGGCTTGAAAACCGCCAATTCCGATGGGATTGTTCAAATTTCTACAGGCGGCGCCGAGTTCATGTCAGGGCTTGGCGTGAAAGATATGGCCAAAGGAGCCATCGCCCTGGCCAACTACGTTCACTATATGGCTCAGTTCTATGATGTAAATATCGCCCTGCACACTGATCACTGCCATCCCAAGTACCTTGAGAAACTCGTTCTGCCCTTGATTGAAGAAACGGAGCGCAGGCGTTCCGCCGGACTTCCAAATCTGTACAATGCCCATATGTTTGACGGCAGCGAGTTGGGTTTGGCTGAAAATATTTCCAAATCCAGTGAGCTTCTGAAGCGATGCGCGGCGTCTGAAATCATTTTAGAGGTTGAGATTGGCGTTGTAGGCGGCGAGGAAGATGGTCACGACACATCCGGCGTCGCGAAAGAAAAACTGTACACAACGCCTGAGGACATGGTTGCCACGCACAGGGCGCTGTCGCCCATAGGTCCCTATTTGTTAGCCGCTACTTTCGGCAATGTTCACGGCGTTTATAAGCCGGGGAATGTCAAATTAAAGCCGACGATCCTGAAAGACGGCCAAGCCGCTATCGCGGCGGCCTGCAATGGCGAGCGCAGTATGCTTGTGTTCCACGGCGGCTCAGGCTCCAGTCTGGAAGAAATCCATGAAACGCTTGAGTACGGCGTTGTCAAAATGAATGTTGACACTGATACCCAATACGCTTTTACTCGCAGCATAGCCGACCACATGTTCAAGAACTATGACGGCGTAATGAAGATAGACGGCGAAGTAGGGGATAAAAAGACCTATGACCCCCGCCCGTATATGAAAAAAGCGGAGCAAAACATGGCCAACCGCGTTATACAGGCATGCAATGACCTCAGATGCGCAGGCAAGAGCGCGGGCAGGACGTTATAGCTTATATAGTGAAACAACTTTAAAACGGTACGTTGCCCTGTGCCTTTCGTCTGCGCTATCATTCTGCTTTTAATGGAGTCAAGCGCCGTAAGTCTCTGTCGTTGCCTCGCAGCGCCAGAGACTTACGGCGATTTGCCTCGATTCCTGTCCGCAGTTCGCGTAACGAAAGCGCAGCCTTGAAACGAAGTGCCTTCTACTTGCATAAAAGGACCGTTTTAAAAGTTGATTGGCTATATTGCTTGCACAACGGCGGGCAGAGCACTCCCACAAGCAATAAGCGGCCATGATTTGCGAACAAATCCCGGCATAGCGGTTCACTTTTTGTAGTTGAACTGCTATAAAGCTTGATAC
>JAITCJ010000086.1 GCA_031283145.1 Holophagales bacterium
AACAGTTGCAACCGGCTCCGAAAGGAATTTTCACATTGTCGGAGCCGTGGCGGGCATAATTGGCGAGTACAACCAGGGCGGACAACTGATCGGCGTTGACCAACAGGGTCACCACCTTAGGCGTCTCGTACGGTTTCACGTCCTTTAGCGGTTTTATGATGACGTAGGGGCCTTCCGGCTTGGGCGTCGGTAAGCTGTTCACCCATTCCTGCGCCAATTCAGTGGTTTTCAAAAAGCCTTCGCCCTCGGAAAATTCTTCCAGAAAAATTTTTGGCGCAGAGTGTTCTTTAAGTTGTGTGATAACGGCTCGGCCTTGTTCTGTGTACTTATTTCCTACTGTGAGAAAGCGCAGGAAGCATTCCGTGCCGCCCGGAAAAGAGTTGAGGTTCAACTGCTCCAAACCAAATCCACTGGCCGCGCCGGAGCAACTGCAACTGTCGTGCGACATAGCAACGGCTTTGCCCTTGGCGGCCTGAGCAACCAAAAGCATGGCGCACACAGGCGAAGGGAGTTGAGCGTCTTCGGGCAACTCTTGAGAAAAGAAAATCGCCAGAGGCGGGTATTTGAGTTCAATCGCTTGTTCGAGTTGTGTTTTCATTGCCGTCTCCAAATTTATTCCCAAAGTTAAAGCGAATAGGTTAAATTTATCAGATATTCCACAATGTCTTGGCGTTCTTGAAGTGTGTTCAAATTCCCGCCTGTGCAGTTCTCCAACCAAATGCCATCCGCCGCGTAACGAACCATCCTCCCAACAAGTGACAATGTGTTTTCCCCATGCTTCTCAATTTGGGACTTCAGCCAGTCAAACCACAGGCGTGCTAATTCCTCGTCATTACTCATTGCCAAGGCGAAAGCGCCAAGCAGTTTACTTTCACTTTGTGGCAGAGCAGTAGTTTTCACGTACGCTCTTGTAAAGCGTCCCCTTCGATCGCTATCCTGTTCAATAAAACTCTCTATGTGCTTTTGAAATATTTCCAACAGGCTATGAAAAAGACTTGTTACCAACGCTTGGCGAGAAGGAAAGTGATGAATCAATCCGCCTTTGCTAACACCAGCTTTCTGCGCCACCAAGTCAAGCGTCAGGTTTCCCAGACCACGTTCAATCGTCACCTGTGCCGCGGAATCTAAAAGCTGTCTGCGGACATCTTCAGGTTGTTTTTTCTTTTTGTAACGCTCGCTCATGATCCCTAAGATACAGACTAGTCGGTTTTTTTACAAGAAAAAATTTGAGCCTGGAAATTTTACGGCTATTTTCATATCAAAATCGCCTAACGTAATTTTGATATGAAAATAGCTACAATAAAAAGTAATGGGAGCCGTTATGCGTCTTAACAAGCTTTCTTTAACTCTTTTGTCGGTAATCAGCGTCGTGCGTGTCGCGGCTCAGGAAGACCCTGATCGGTTGCTGGAAAAACTTTTCCACCCCTCCTCAAGTCAAAGCGCCGTCCAGAATACTTCTCAGAGACGCGCCGGAAGCATGGCGGGAATGGGGAATATGTACCGCTGGCTTCCGTCCGGCGCGCTGCTTGAACAGCGCGTGGTGGATGGCAAGTTTCAAAGCCAGGCTTTTGATCCTGTAAAGTGGAAGCCGCTCCCCATAACAGACCAGCAGGTTGATCAAAACTTGCGCTACGTCGCCGGTTTGGTTCAGGCAGGAGCCGCTGAAGACGCCGCCAGAAAGGCCGCCGAAGACAAGTTGTTTAATTGGTCTGAAGATCAAAAGCGTTTTACCGTGACAATTTCCGGAACCCTTTATTTTGTTGACGCAGCCGCTTCAAAAGTGCGAAGCGTTGGCAGCCAGAGCGGCTTTAAAAATTTGCTTTCAAGCCCGAATCAACGCTATGGAGCCTTTTCTAAAGATTATGACATTCACTTGATAGATTACGATTCCGGCGCTGCCAGGCAGTTGACGACCGGCGGCGCGTCAACGCTTTTGAATGGCGAGCTTGATTGGGTGTATCAGGAAGAACTCTATGGCCGCAACACCTGGCGGGCTTTTTGGTGGAGTCCCGACAGCGGACGATTGGCTTTTTTGAGCCTGGACACATCTAAAGTTCCTCTTTTCAGAATGACGGATGATCGCTTCCATCCGCAGCGGAACGAAGACCTCTGCTATCCGGTCGCCGGCGAACCCAACCCGGTTGCGCGTTTGGGTGTTGTGGATTTGAAAGGACAGACGCAGTGGCTTGAGAATCCATATCCGGATCAGGAAACACTGATATCCAGGGTGGGTTTTGACCCTAGTGGCAGAGTGATCGCGGCATGGCAGGACCGTATTCAATCGTGGTATGATCTGCGTCGCTATGAAGGCCAAAAGAGCGCGACACTTGTTAAAGAAGTTTCAAAAACCTGGATTGACCGCGCGGTTATGCCGCTGCCAAGGTATTTGAAAGACGGCACTTTTATTTTGGAATCAGACCGTGCCGGATACCATCACATATACCACTATAATTCTGACGGACGCCTGTTAGGAGACATAACATCCGGCAGTTGGATGGTGCGAGCAATCCAGGGGATAGACGAAAAAAACAAACGCGTTTATTTTACTGCCAACAGAGATAACTATGCGGGAACGGACGCTTATTCAGTTAAGTTTGGCGGCAAAGTCCCGGTTCCCAACGATGGCCTTGTCAGGTACACAACTGAAAAAGGACATCATCAGGTTTCATGGAACGCGGATTTTACGGTATTTATTGACAACTGGAGCAACCACGCTGAACAGGGGCGTCAGCAGATTAAAGATTCCAAAGGCAGTGTCCTGAGAGTTTTGAATGACCGCAAAGACACACCGGCGCCGTTCCCATTTCCACGTGGGCAAGTGCGCCACCAGTTGATACCAACGGCGGATGGTTTTCAGATGGAATCCATGTTGATATTGCCGCCCAAAATGGAAACCGGTAAAAAATACCCCGTTTTCCAGACAGGCTATGGCGGTCCTGACTATACTACAGTGCGTGATACATGGAATGATAACTCCTGGTATCACTTCCTTGCCAATCAGGGGTTCATTGTCTGGATGTGCGACCCCAGAACAGCTTCCAACAAGGGACACATCCACACCGGAAAGGCGTATGGCAAGTTGGGTACGCTGGAGTTGCAAGATTATCTGGATGGCCTCAAGTGGCTCGGCGCGCAAGGCTTTGCCGACATGTCCAGAGTGGCTCTGGATGGCTGGAGCTATGGCGGTTACATGGCCGCTTACGCGACGGTGAAAGGCGGCGGCGCGTACAGGCTTGGTCTGGTTGGAGCGCCGGTCACTGATTACCGTTTGTACGACAGTATTTACACAGAGCGATTCATGGGGCTTCCCAAAGAAAACCCCAACGGGTATGACAGCACTTCAATCATGAAATCCGTCAAAGACCTCCAGGGCAGTCTGGTTATATTTCACGGTCTGATGGATGAAAATGTTCACCCGCAGAATACAATCATGCTCGTTGACGCGCTGATTGAAGCCGGAAAAGACTTTGAGGTTGTAATCCTGCCTGGTTCCAAACATGGCCCGAGTACACCTTACCAAAGATGGCTGGTGACGTTAAAGACCTGGGAAGCTTTGAAGAAATATATGTAACGGTTTCATATCAAAATCGCGGGACGCGATTTTGATATGAAAGTTTTTTTGGGCATTTCCAAGTGCTTTATATAGCCATTGTGCAAGCAATAAAAGCGAAAATTGCTATATAGCCAACAACCCTGAAAAACAGAACGCAGCCTGTTTTTCAGGGTTATGGCTATTTCTCCTGTAGCAGAGCATTCAGCTTATTGTACACATCCCGCAATTCGGACAATAACGCAAAATTGGCTGTCGCAAGCTCCTCTGCTTTCGTCGCCGTGGCGGTTACAGAGGCGTTACCAGGATATTTTTCCGCGGCCAGACCGGCAAGTTTTTTAACGCTCTTCCGCATTTCGTTCAGGGTCGTGTCATATGGCGCGTTTGCGTAGGCGGTTGCGAAATCTTTATTGAGATTCTGAACCGGCATGATGCTGTAGTTGAACCTATACATCCTGTTATTCACGTTGACGCGGTAAGCGTCCATAGGGTAAGCGCCCCAACTATTGTCGCCGCCCAAACCGGTGCTTGTTATGGCCACGCGCAGCGTAATGTCATCCCTTTTTTTAAGCTGATAAGGTTTCTGAGATAATGCCGCAAGATTGTTACCAGGCGATGGTGTTAAATCTTCAGGCATGTAACGCAGGGCGTTAAACTGAATCAGAGGCGTGTCAATCGTACCGGAGCCGTTCTGCGCAGGGATATTGCCGCCGCCCTTGACGACCATGCCGAAGCCCTTGTCATCGGTCAGCGCGAACCATCGTGTGTCAACTTTCATGCCCGTTTCCTGCGTACGGACATAATTGAAGAAGTTATCCGTCACCGTGCTTTCGTACAGCCCCACAGGATAACCTGTTTTGCGGTCAACATAAGTCTCTCCCCTTCGGCCAAACCAAGTGACGTTTTCATATTCGGACTTCACCGTCATGATGCTGCCGATTTCGGGCGCGAAATTATTGTTAGGAGACTGAGTCCCGAAAGCATAGGCATATTCCACATTCACCTCGCCGTTGGGGTAGATAGTGTAAATCATGTTATAGGTAGCGTCTGTTTTGTTGGGGAATGTACCGCCCATGAATACCTTGACTAAAGAGATTATTGATACGTCCAGGTCTTCCGCGTCTTTTTCCTCAACTTCAACTCTGAATGAACTGGCCGTGGCAGTCCTTGTGTTACCCGTGGTTCTCCAGGCGCTGTTCACGAGGAATGTCGCGTTAGCGTTGGTTCCGCCTGTGTACCAGGCTCTTTCGTTATCGTTTAGAGAACGCCAGAAGTTGGGCGCCGGACCGGAAACCAAAAGGTCATGGCCCATGTATTTATATTCGCTGATGGTTCCATCCGCCTTGCTGATGGAAACCTTGAATTTCTGATTCGAGCCTGTATCTGCGCTGGATACGGTGACGCTTTCCATGTTTTCATCCACACTCATCGCGCCCCTTGGTACAGCGGAAGCCTCTTTTCCCTGACCAAAGTTGACAGTAAGCTGGTTTTCGGAAATCACATGGCCTGCGTTGGCCCACAGTGTGTCTTTTCTCTCTTTGAATATCACGTTGAAGAAATACTCGGCGCCTGGTTTTACCACGGCGGGACGCGCAAAGGGGATATTGAACGTTTTAGCCGTCATCGAAGTATCGGCGACACCGGACGGAGCCGGATCAATATCCAGTACGCTACTCCCGCTCTGGATTACAGTACCGTTCTCTTTCAATTCCCAATACATATCGTATTGGCTGGCGTTAGTAAAGATGAATTTATTGCTGACCATGTACGTTCCGGCATCCAAATCAAGGTCGTCGGCCTTGAGCATACGGTAACCGTACTTCAACTGTTCGGTTTCAGGCTGCGGAGTTCGGTCGGCGTTGACCAGGCCGTTGCACGCAAGACTGATATTACTGGCGCCGGAACCCCAGTCGCCGCCCCAGTCGCCTCCGAAGCCCAGAAAACGGTTGGGACCGCTATAACCATCGTAGGGAGGGGTTCGTACCGGTGTCCAAAGAGCCTGATCCACCCAGTCCCAAACAAAGCCGCCGCTGGTTTTCGGCCTTTCAAAAATCGTGATGTACTCGTCAAAATTGCCAAGAGAGTTTCCGTACGCGTGGGCGTACTCGCACTGGAGCGTTGGTCTGACTGCGTTGTTTACAATGGAACTCCAACCGGAGACAGTGGCGTACATTCCGCTGTACCAGTGGGGTCCCGTGGCCGCGGTTGAGTTGGACGCGTTTTGGAGATATTGAGAGTGCGCGGTTCTGGATGTATCTTTCGCTTTCATAAAATCCACAGTCCAAGAGCGGTATTCCGCAGCGGATTGAACCTCGTTGTTCTCATTGCCCGTTGACCAGATTACCACGCTGGGGTAGTTCCGGTCGCGGCTCATCATAGTATTGACGCGGTCGCGCAGGGAAGGCCCCCAAGCCCTGATGACAGCTTGCGAACTGACCACCGAGTTGGCTCCGTGGCACTCAATGTTGGCTTCGTCAATTACATACAGCCCGTACTCGTCGCACAAGTCATAGTAGCGTGTGTCGTGGGGATAGTGAGACATACGGAGCGCGTTGACGTTGAATTTTTTCATCAGCTCAATATCACTGCGTATAAGGTCAAGGTTCTGGGTGAACCCTGACTCTGGATTTGTTTCGTGCTGATTGACGCCATGAAAAACTACGCGGGAGCCGTTGAGCAGAAAACGGACATTCGTGGTATTCATATTGACGACTTTTAACTGGCGGAAGCCTACCCTTAAACAAGTGAGTTCCGATACCTTATCCCCATCATACACGGTGAGAACCAGCTTGTAGAGGTTCGGATGCTCTGCGG
>JAITCJ010000105.1 GCA_031283145.1 Holophagales bacterium
ACCTATTGCCGCATAACAGCGCCACTCTCAGGCCGTGTGGGGCTTCGCCAGGTTGATCCCGGCAACCTGGTAAGCACATCCGACCCAAACGGAATAGTTGTCATAACGCCGCTGATGCCCATTCATGTATCTTTTTCATTAACGACGGATTCCATCAGCAAGATTATTAAAAGAGATTATAAGAAACTTGACGTTGAGGCCTGGGACAGACATTCCACAAACAAACTGGCTGTCGGAAAGCTATTGGCTGTGGATAACCAGGTGGATCCAGCCACTGGGACCGTCAAGTTAAAGGCGCTGTTCGACAATCAGAATACGTCTCTCTTTCCCAACCAGTTTGTAAATGTGCAGTTGTACGTGGATTCCCTGAAAGGAGCCGTTCTTATACCAAGCTCCGCCGTTCAAAAAAGCCCACAGGGAACATATGTCTATGTGGTGAAAGATGATTCAACTGTGGAAATGCGGCTGGTAGAGGTCATGGCCAGTCAGGGGGATCAAACCGCGTTAACGTCCGGACTTGTATCCGGCGAAACAGTTGTTACCGATGGCATAGAAAAATTGCGGCCAGGAACAAAAATTTCAATACCCGACGCATCATCTCATCAACAGGACGGCGGCGCTAGAGGCGACAGAGGCGGCGGCTACGGACGAGAGGGGCAAGAGCAAGGGAAGACCAGACCATGAATCCATCCAAGCCGTTTATTCTCCGGCCAATAGCTACATCGCTTCTGATGGCTGGAATAATGCTGGTGGGTATTTTCGCCTTTCGCTTTTTACCTGTATCGGCGCTTCCGCAGGTTGACTATCCAACTATTCAGATAGCGACTTTTTACCCGGGGGCAAGCCCCGAAGTGGTCGCGTCGGCCATTACCGCGCCTTTGGAAAGACAGTTTGGCCAACTGCCGGGGCTGACAAGAATGTATTCAGCTAGTTCAGCCGGCAGTTCGCTGCTGACCCTGCAGTTTGACCTAAACCTAGACATTGACGTCGCGGTTCAGCAGGTACAGGCGTCAATAAACGCGGCGGGGACATATCTGCCAGTCAATCTTCCAAATCCGCCCATATACAGCAAGTCTAACCCCGCCGATGCCCCTATCCTGAGTTTGGGGCTTACGTCCACCTCTATTCCGTTGACCAAGGTGCAAGATTACGCGGACTCAAGACTTGCGCAAAAAATCAGCCAACTGCCCGGCGTTGGCCTTGTGAGTCTGAGTGGAGGGCAAAAACCGGCTGTGCGTATTCAAGCCAATCCACTGCAGCTTTCATCTTATGGCCTGACAATGGCGGATGTGCGCCAGGCCGTAACGCTGAGTAATGTCAATCAAGCCAAGGGCAATTTTGACGGTATGCGTCAGGCTTTCGCCATTGGCGCAAACGACCAGTTACTCAGCAGCGAGCAGTATAAATCCATTGTTGTCGCATATAAAAATGACTCGCCCGTTTATTTGTCAGATGTGGCGACTGTAATTGACGCGGCGGAGAACGTCAAGCAGGCCGCCTGGATGAATTCAACTCCCGCCGTCATTCTCAACATTCAGCGCCAGCCAGGGGCAAATATTATCGCTGTGGTTGACAAAGTAAAAGCTCTGCTTCCGCAGCTTACGGCGTCGCTTCCAGCCTCCGTTGAAGTTGAGATATTAACCGACAGGACAACCACAATCCGCGCTTCGGTCAGGGACGTTGAATTTGAGTTGATGCTCTGTATTGCCTTGGTGGTAATGGTGATCTTTGTGTTTTTGAGAACGCTGGCCGCGACGGTAATACCAAGCGTGGCTGTACCTCTTTCCCTGGTAGGCACTTTTGGGATGATGTACGCCCTTGGCTTCAGTTTGAATAACCTGACTCTGATGGCATTGACTATAAGCACGGGCTTCGTGGTTGACGACGCCATCGTGATGATCGAAAACATCATGCGCTATATAGAGGAAGGCGAAGAACCGCTGAAAGCCGCGCTAAAGGGATCGGAACAAATTGGCTTCACAATTTTGTCTTTGACCGTTTCGCTCATTGCCGTTCTCATCCCGCTACTGTTCATGGGCGATGTCGTTGGCCGTCTGTTCAGGGAATTCGCTATTACACTGAGCGTCACCATTCTTGTTTCCGCTTTTGTTTCTTTGACTCTGACGCCGATGATGTGCGCCAAACTCCTGAAACACAGGCGTCCTGAAGATCAGAACCGCTTCTACAAGGCCTCGGAAAAGGTATTTCAGGATGTAATTGATTTTTATGACCGTACATTAAGGTGGGTTCTGCAACGCCAAAGCGCTACGTTGTCTGTGGCGATAGCGACACTGGTCTGCACTATTCTTCTCTACATAGTCATACCCAAGAGCTTTTTCCCTGTTCAGGACACCGGCGTGATCGTCGGAATTACCGAAGCCCCTCAGTCAATTTCTTTTGACGCTATGGCCGTCCGCCAGCAGACGCTTGCGGAGGTAATCCTACAGGACCCTGCGGTTGAAAGTATTTCCAGTTTCATTGGCATTGACGGCACAAATACAACACTTAACAGCGGACGCATTCAAATCAACCTGAAGCCATTAGGTCAGCGCGGCGCGCGCGCCGCAGACGTCATGAACAGGATTCAGGCCAACGCGTCCGATGTTAACGGAATACAGTTGTTCATGCAGTCGGTTCAGGACCTGACTGTTGAAGACAAAGTGAGCAGAAACCAATTCCAATATGTGCTAGAGGACGCCGACCCCGCGGAACTGGCCAAATATGTTCCAATGCTGGTTGAGAGTTTGCAACAAATTCCGATTCTCAGGGATGTCGCCAGCGACCTTCAAAACAATGGGCTTCAAGCCAAAGTGATCTTGGACCGCACGACCGCCTCCAGATTAGGCATAACACCACAGATACTGGACGACGCGCTCTATGACGCCTTTGGCCAGCGGCAGATATCGACAATGTTTACGCAACTTAACCAGTACAAAGTCGTTCTGGAGGCTCAGCCCGGCTTGGTGAAAAAGCCTGACGATCTGCTGGGGATGTATGTCAGGTCGAACGCAGGACAAATAGTCCCGCTTAGCGCGTTCACCAGGATTGAAACTGAATCCGCCTCCCTTTCAATAAACCACCAGGATCAATTTCCCTGCGCCACCGTTTCTTTCAATCTCGCCCCCGGCGCTTCACTGGGCGGCGCTGTCAAGGCTATTGAAAAAGCTTTTCAAGAACTGAACGCGCCGGCGAGTTTTAAAGGGACCTTTGAAGGAACCGCGCAGGCATTTGGCTCCTCCCTGTCCAATACGCCCTGGCTGATACTCGCGGCTGTGATAACTGTTTATATACTACTCGGCATTTTGTACGAGAGCTATATTCACCCAATAACAATTCTCTCAACGCTTCCCTCCGCAGGTGTTGGCGCGTTGCTGTCGCTGATGATTTGCCGCACCGACTTTACCATCATCGCCCTCATAGGAATCATATTGCTGATAGGCATAGTGGCTAAAAACGCCATCATGATGATTGACTTTGCGCTGGAGGCCGAACGCAAGGATGGAATGAAACCAGAAGAAGCCATTTTCCAAGCGTCAATACTCAGGTTCCGTCCTATCATCATGACCACTATGGCGGCTCTTCTGGGCGGGTTGCCGCTGGCCCTGAGTTCCGGCGTTGGCTCTGAATTGAGGCGTCCGCTTGGCATAGCGATTGTCGGCGGTCTGATATTCAGCCAGGTCTTGACGCTGTACACAACTCCTGTGATCTACCTAGCCTTTGACCGCCTGGCAAAGAGAATGCGAGGCGAAAAGAGTTATGACGCATCTGAGCATTCTGACCAAGGGAAGCATGTATATGACATTGATGCGGTGAATGCGCCGCCCGTGGGTAAAGCGTGAATTTATCCACACCTTTTATCAACCGTCCGGTCGCCACGACGCTGCTGACCATTGCCATTACGATGGCAGGAGCCATTGCGTACAGGTTTTTGCCGGTTGCGCCTATACCGCAAGTAGAGTTCCCCACCATACAGGTTTTCGCAGGTCTCCCCGGCGCAAGTCCGGAGACAATGGCCTCATCAGTGGCAACGCCGCTGGAGCGCCAATTTGGGCGAATTGCCGGCATAACCGAAATGACCAGCAGCAGCTCATTAGGCTCCACTAACGTCACGCTTCAGTTTGATTTAGATCGGAACATAGACGCCGCCGGCAGAGAGGTACAGGCGGCCATAAATGCCGCCAGGAGCCAACTGCCCTCCAATCTTCCGAGCAATCCCGGGTGGAGAAAGGTCAACCCGGCCGATTCGCCGATTCTGATGTTGCTGCTTTCATCAACAGTTGTACCCAGAACACAGATGTACGACGTAGGAAGTACCATACTCCAGCAAAAGCTCTCCCAAATACCTGGTGTGGGGCAGGTTTTTGTGATGGGCGGAGCTATGCCCGCCGTGAGAGTGGAAGTAAACCCCACTGTACTAAACAGTCATGGCCTCTCTCTTGAGGACGTCCGCACAGCCATCGCCGCCGCCAACGTAAATCGCCCCACAGGTGATATTTCGGACGGCATTTACACATGGTCCGTTAAAGTGACAGATCAGATTTTTGCCGCTGATGACTACG
>JAITCJ010000136.1 GCA_031283145.1 Holophagales bacterium
CTCAAGTCTACTCCGAATATCTTACCCATGTCCAGAAATGTTTTCTGATAGCTTGACTCTTCCGCGACAGCTTGACGCAAGAAGGCCAGTATGGCCGGATTGAACTGTATGGCCTGATCAATTTGGGGGCTTGAACCGCGCGTATAGGCGCCAATCTGAATCAAATCTTCAGCATCGTTATACACTGCCATCAGATCGCGTATCTTGGCGCAGAGCTGTTTTTGTTCTGACATTGCCAGCGCGGTAAAAAGCCTGGATATGCTGGATAACACGTCAATAGCGGGGTAGTGGTTTCTGCCGGCGAGCTTTCTGGAAAGAACTATGTGTCCGTCTAAAATGCCTCGCACTGTATCCGCTATGGGTTCATTCATGTCGTCACCCTCGACCAGTACGGTGTAAATACCGGTGATAGAGCCTTTTTCTTCAAAATTACCCGCTCGTTCCATCAATTTCGGCAGCAAAGCGAATACAGAAGGTGTATAGCCTCGGCTTGAGGGCGGTTCGCCCGCGGAAAGCCCAACTTCCCTCTGCGCCATTGCGAAACGGGTTACAGAGTCCATCATCATCAGCACATCTTTGCCTTGTCGCATGAAGTACTCCGCAACGGCAGTTCCGGCTAAGGCGCAGCGCAAGCGAAGAAGAGGAGTTTGATCTGAAGTCGCTACTACCACAACGCTTCTTTGCAAGCCAAGTTCTCCTAAATCGTTTTCAACAAATTCTTTTAATTCACGTCCCCGTTCTCCAACTAGAACAATGACATTCACGTCCGCGCTTGTGTTTCTGGCGATCATTCCCAATAGCGTTGATTTGCCAACGCCAGAGCCGGCAAAAATTCCAACGCGCTGACCTTTCCCAAGTGTCAACATTCCGTCAATCGCGCGGACGCCTGTGGATAATACTTCTTTAATGCGTTTTCGCTTCATGGGGTTTGGCGGCGAGTTATGGATAGGTACCCTGGCCTGAATGTGAATTGGGGGGCCATCATCAAGCGGATTGCCAAGCGGGTCAATAATTCTCCCCAGCATATTTTCTGATACGGGTAACAGCGGCATATTGCCGGTTGCTTCCACATACATGCCGGGCCTTATCCCATCTATATTTTCAATAGGCATCAAGAGGACTTTTTTGCCGTTGAATCCCACTACTTCAGAGGATATCATTCGGCCACCCTCGCCGTGGATTAACATTTCTTCGCCAATAGCCCCATCAGGACCGTGAGATTCAACGAGAAGGCCAACCAATTTTGAAACGCGGCCCAGCCATGTTCCATGCGGAAGTTTTGGCACCCGCTCTAAAAGAGGCAATAAGCGCATCAGATGTGCCCCTCCTCTTTTAAGTGGTTAACAAGGTTCAGCAAGCGTTCTCGCCGTCTTTCAAAAGTGGAGTCAAGAACGGTATCCGCCGTTTCAAGCTTTAAACTTCCTCTGCTCAATTCCGCGTCGGATGTTAGCCGAACACCAGGATATTCTTCGGCTATATTCAACTGAACTTGGTCAAGATCTTTTGGATGCATGAAAATCACTATTGCTGGTTCGCCCGGGGCGGCAGATTCAGACAAGGGGAAAGGGTGAGCTTCCAGTATGGAACGCAATAATGGTCCAACGGCTTCAGCGGCGGCGTCCAGTTGCTGACCGGCTAAGTACTCGGCCATAACGGTGATTAAGGCTAGGGTTTCTTCTTCAGAAGCGCTTTTGATCAAACTTACGGCATTTGAGAGGTCTTCCAGGTTGTCTTCCAATCGGCTCAGATGTACTTTGAATTGACTTTCTCCAAATGTTCGGCCTTCCTTTTCGCCGGAAGCATAGCCTTCCTCATAAGCCCGTTGAGCTATTTCCTTAGCGTCTTGTTCTGCTTTTACCAGTTTTTCAGAAATTATTTGTTCTGCTTCAGTATTTTTTTGTTCTGCCTCAGTATTTTTTTGTTCCACATCAGCAATTTTTTTTGCAATTAATTGTTCGGTTTGGGCGAGCTTGTTTTCAATTAATTTATCCAGCGATACCAAACGCTTTTGCACTTCCTCCGGAGTTTCTAAATATGCTTTTCCAAGCGGTTCTTCTGTGTCCAATGTGGGCAGTATATCCTCTAAATCAGGGGGAGTATAGGCGGACTTGTACGGATATAACTTGACGCGGTTTGCATCTATGTCTTTGGCAGGTGTAATCCTGGCGTCAAGAGACATAGTCTTCACCGCCTCCGCCTCCGCCGATTGTAACTACACCCTCTTCTTCTAATTGTCTGACAATTTCAACAATTTCATGTTGTGCTTTTTCAACGTCACGTAATTTTGTTGGACCCATAAATTCCATTTCTTCTTTCATCATTTCGACAGCGCGTGACGACATATTTCTGAAAAATTGGGCGCGTAATTCCTCACTTGTTCCTTTTAACGCCACAGTTAATACCTTTTTGTCCGCACGCTTTAATATTTCTATGATTCCAATATTGTCAATCAGTAAAATATCATCGAACACAAACATTAAATCTCTAATGCTGCCGGCTAATTGGGGGTTATCAGATTCAATTTTTTCAAGAACTGACCTGCCTGTAGTACGATCCATACGGTTGAATAATTCCGCAACGGCTCGGACACCGCCGTATGCCTCTGTTGTGAATGAACCCAATGCCTCCAGTTTTTGCTCCAGAATCAATGAAATGCGCCTGACGACTTCCGGACTGATTTCTTGCAGACCAGCCATTCGCATACATACTTCGGCGCGCAAATCCTCAGGAAGGCTGACTATCAATTCACCGGCTTGGGTTGCGTTCAGATGGGCAAGAATTAACGCTATGGTTTGCGGATGTTCGCTTTGGATGAATTTTGATAATTGCTGCGGGTTGGCCCTTTCAAGGGAAGTAAAGCCGGCGCTGGACTCCAGAGCTTTTGTCAGCCGGTCAATGATTTTTCGGGCGGCTTCGGGTCCAATGGACTTAATCAGGAGCTTTTTCGCAAACTCAATGCCACCTTGGGTTATATAGCTCTTTGCCAAGGTCATAGTGTGGAATTCTTCCATCACTTCATCAGAAATTTCAGGCATTATGTGTTTTGTAAGGGCAATTTCTTTTGAAATTGATTGGATTTCATCTTCTTCTAAGTACTTGAATATGCTGGCGGCCGAATCGTCACCGATAGTAACCATGAGAACTGCCGCTTTTTGGGCTCCAGATAGTTTGTTCATCGTTTTTTCCCATCCTCATCATCAACTAGCCATGAGCGTATCAGAGATGCAGCGTTTTCAGGATCACCTAAAACAATTTCATTAATGCGCTGTTTGATAACTTCTCGTCTTTGAGCTTCCGGGGCTTGCGAGGCGCTTTCGGCGTTGATTTCATTTTCGATTTCAGCCTTGACTTCAGCCAGAGTCTTAGACTTGATCTTTTCAGGCATATCCTCCGCCTCTTCTTCTTCTTCTTCTTCTTCAAATATGGGTACCAGCTCAGGTTCAGGTGGAACTTTCTTTTCCCGTGTGACAAATTTGTATATCAGCCAAGCTATCAAAGCAAAAATAATGACAGCGAATGGAGCTAATAGTTTAGCCAGTTCCATCCAGAATTGCCGTTGGGCGGCGGCTTCTTCCATTGGATTTGTGGTAGAAGCAAAACTTATTGTATCTACACTTACAGTATCGCCGCGCGCTTTATCTATGCCAGCGGCGCCGATAATCTGATTGCGGAATTTATCAAGTTCTTCATCAGTCCAGGCTACGGATTTCGGTTCCCACGCGCCTTTAGGGTTTCGCTCGTAAATAGTTTTGTAATCCAACAAAGCAGATACTGAAACCCGTTTTAAACTTCCCGGGGATTTCTCTATAGCGCGGCTGGTTTGGGTGATTTCAAAATTTGTTACTGAATGTCTGTAATCTTTGCTTTCAATAATGTTTCCCCCCTCTGCGCCGGCATTTGCGGGCGCAACATTTGTGGGGGTTCCTGGGATACCAAGGCGCTCATCTCGTTTGGTGCTTTTTTCTTCTATCGTCTCAACAGCCCGTTCAACTTGCCCTTGGGGATCGTATTTGTCTTCTTTGATTTGAACTTTGTCAAAATCCAATTCAACCGCTGCGGTGACTCTTACCTTGCCTTTACCTGCGACAGGCTCTAACTGCTCCATGACTTTCCAGGTCAAATGCTCTTCTTCATCAAGCCGCGTTTTTCTCTGAGCGTCCGTAACTTTAGCCTGTGAATCCCTTCTATTCAGGATTCTGGCGTATTGATCCGACACAATGACATTTTCAGGCTTCAGCCCCTCAACGCTGTTAGCCACTAAGTTTACTATGGCCAGTGTATTTTCTTCGGGGAGAGGTCGGTTATTCCTCAACTGTAATAGTACGGATGCTTTAGCGTCCTCCTTGTCAATTATAAAAAGGCTTTCATTCGCGGGCGTTATCTGGACTTTGGCGTCTTTAATCAGGTATGCCAGTCCTTCCCTAAGAGTTTTTGCCAGACGGTTTTCAAGCCCGGTCTTGTATATTACTTTTTGAGTGAAGTCAGTCGTGGTGAGTCCTGGGGATTCGAGCTTCTCAAACCCGACATTTTCGCCTGTGAGAATGCTCTCGCCGGCAATTTTCAATTTAAGCTGGCTTACTTGTTTTTCAGGCACATAAATAGTACGTTGGTCTGAGCTTAATTCATACTTAACGCCTTGTTTTTTCAGACTTTCGACTACAGCGGCGGCGTCAATCGAATTGAGGTCAGTTATCAAAATGTCCATGTGTTCTCGGCCGGTCAAAAAAGCAAGCGCGGCAAGAAACAGAATTACGATGACCGTAATTGCGGCCAGCATGCTTTTTTGCAGGGTTGTCAAACCCTGAAAAACCTTTTTGATCTGGCTTATGACACTTTTTATTTCTGCGCTAGCGTTGGCCATTTGTTCCCCAGAATGGCCAACGCTCTATGACTAGGCACCATTACATCTGCATTCGCATGACTTCACGGTAGGCGTCTATGAGTTTAGAACGAACGGCCATCATTGTATTAAAACTAACATCAGCTTTTTGGACAGCCAAAATAGCCGAATGCATGTCAGTCCCTTGGCCAGTCATCAAGTTTCGTGCCTCTTGCGCGGCCACTTGTTCATCTGTGTTTACTTCTTGCAGCGCTCTCTTTAGCAGGTCGCTGAAACTGGGGCCATCATGGCTGTTAGGTGCGCCTGGAGCCTCGTTTTGACCCAAGGGCTTAATTTGAGTTAGTGAGTTGAGGTTGAGAAGAGGATCCATGGCATTGACTCGTCTATGGGTTAGTATGTGGTGGTTTTGAATTATTTGCCAGTCAGAAAACCGTCATTAGTTGTACGTCTATTGTGTTCTCAACATGTCCAACGCGGACTGTCCCATTGACCGTACCGCGAGTACGACCGCTACATTGGCCTCAAAAGAGCGGGTTGCTTCTGTGAGGTTGACCATTTCTTCTATTGGATTGACATTTGGATACGTTACGACCCCATCGGCGTCAGCGTCAGGATGTCCGGGTTCATATTTAAAAACAAAAGGGTCTTCTGATATGTGAATATCAGCGATACGCACCCCGGCCAGCGGCAAACCATCGGCTGTGGTACCCATTGATTTGACTTGAAAAACGGCGTCTTTTTTTTGGAAAGGACCGCCTTCCGGTGTTCGGGTTGTTTCGCTATTTGCCACATTCGCGGAAATCAGTTGTACGCGAAGGCGCTGAGCTGCCATCCCGGACGCGGCGATATCGTATATTTTATTGAAAGACATCACTTAGCTCCTTCACGAATAGCGGTAAAGACCCTTCTTATGGCGGACTGGGTGAATAGCGCGGCTTGCGAAAACGAACCCCGTGTTTGCATTAACTTCATCGTTTCCTTGTCCAGCTTCACATCGTTTCCATCATTTCGTTCATAGGCAGAACAAACCTGATCAACAGACGAAAATGGCAATCCTTTATCTTCTATCCCGCATAAGTGCATCGGGTTAGTACGAGCAATAGGCAAAGGTTGCCCGCATTCGTTATTTAAAATGGCTTGCAGTGTTTCATGGAATGGAAAATCTCTGGTGCGGTATTCAGGTGTGTCAATGTTCGCAAGATTAGACGCGACTAGAGTCATACGGCGGGAAGCCACTGTCATGGCCTTATCCATCGTGTTGACCATGTCGTTTTTGGAAAGCAAATCAAACATAACACACCCGTGCAAAAAATACCCAGTTGATGTTTCAACAAGATGTTCTATGCACAGTACGTGCCTGAATTGATATTGAAAATTTACCCGCTATAGCTATAGAGCCAATCCAATTATTCTGTTACACTATCAGATTATTGTTGAGGTGGTGTATGAGGATGACAAAAAAAACTAATGGCGATGTCCTGATACTGTATCCGGAGGGGAAAATCACCTTTGGCGATGGCGACCAGGAGCTTGGAGAAGCTGTACGCACTGAGCTTGAAAGAGGCGTGCGCAAAATCGTTATTGATTTCTCTAAAGTCAGTTATTTAGACTCATCCGGTGTTGGTGAGCTGGTTGGATGTTATACATC
>JAITCJ010000193.1 GCA_031283145.1 Holophagales bacterium
ATAAGACAAGCGACGCTGTGACGGTGGCATTCCCGGTTCCGGACGGGGAAGCCAAACAGTACAACCTCCCTGCCCCGCTGTACCTTCCAATCTGGACGACAACTCCATGGACTCTTCCCAGCAACCTCGCGATCGCCATGCACCCTGATATGGAATATGCCGTCGCTCAGGCTGAAAATCGCTACTACATTGTAGCTGTCTGCCTGCTGGAAAATTTGCAGAATAAATTAGGCGTTAAATTACATACCATTGAGATCCGCAAAGGGAGCGTTTTTCAGGGTCTTAAAGCCAAACACGCATGGATAGACAGGTTCAGCTATGTACTGCTTGCGGACTATGTGACTGACAATACCGGTACCGGGCTGGTTCACACGGCGCCGGATCATGGTGTTGAAGATTTTAATTCAGCCAGTCACCTTGGTCTTTTGCAACTCGTTGGCCCCGATGGACGCTTTACATCGGCGGTAAATGACCCCGAATTGGAAAGCAAGAACATCTTTGATACCAACCCGATAATTGTTGAGCGATTGCGCTCAATCGGCGCGTTGCTGCATGGCGAAAAACTACGGCACAGCTATCCGCATTGCTGGAGAACCAAAACTCCCATATTCTTTCGCGCTACCGAGCAGTGGTTTATCACAATGGACGATAAAATTCAGGGCGGAGAGAGTTTGCGCGAACTCGGGTTAGGAGGTGTTGACGCCACCACTTGGGTGCCATCCCAAGGCAGGAACCGAATTCACGCAATGATTTCCAGCCGCCCCGACTGGTGCATTTCCAGACAGAGAGCCTGGGGAACTCCTATCACCGTTTTGCGCTGCGCCAACTGCGGCGAACCGCTGATTGACGCCGACGTGTTCAAAAGCGCGGCAGAAGCGATTGAAAGCGGTGGCGTGGAGGCATGGAGTGAACTCAGTGTTGAAAGTCTGTTGCCGCTAAACGCTGTCTGCTCAAAATGCGGCTCCGGAGAATTTCAGAAAGAAACAGACATTCTGGACGTCTGGATTGATTCCGGAGTATCGGCGACTATAGTTGCGGAAACACATCCAGAACTGCGTGCTGAAGATTACGGCAGTTTTATCTATCTGGAAGGCTCTGACCAGCATCGAGGCTGGTTCCACAGCTCTTTACTCTTCAATCTGGCCGTAAGCGGCAACAAGCCCTACGACACAGTGGTAACTCACGGTTTCCTGCTGGACGGCAAAGGCCAGAAGATGTCTAAATCCATGGGCAACTCCATTGAGCCTGATGAAATTGTAACGACTATGGGCGCCGACATACTTCGCCTATGGGTCGCCAGCGCCGATTACCACAGTGATATTAGTATTTCCAAAGAAATTTTGGAACGTAATTCAGATGCCTACCGCAAGCTGCGCAACACACTGCGCTTCATGCTTGGCGCCTTGGATGGCTTTGATCCTTCAAAAGACGCCGTGCCGGAAGAAAAATGGACCCCCCTGGATCATTGGATATGGAACACATTCCAAAATTTGAGCAAGGAAGTTATTCAAGCGTACCGAGATTTTAACTTTCTGGCCGCGACACAAGCTATGCTGAGTTTCTGCCAACTGGAACTATCCAACCGATACTTTGAGATTATCAAAGACCGCTTGTATTGCGATGACGCCTCATCAACAAGACGCCAATCATGCAGAACTCTTTGCTGGAAATTAACCTGGGGGCTTTGCGTGCTTTTGGCGCCCGTTATTAGTTTTACGGCCGATGAAGTGTGGGAATATCTGCCTGGAGCCGACTCTACTGTTTTTGAGCAGCGCTTCCCAGAATTTGGCGATGTCCCGACATTAAATAACTGGCGGCGTTTTTGGGAAATCCGCGAGGCAGTACAGGCGGCCATGGAACCTCACCGCGCCTCCAAACTCATTGGCACCAGCTTAGACGCAAATGTGTGTCTGACGCTTCCAAGCGCGGATGTTGAAATACTGCGCAGTCTGAACGAATGTCTTGAGGACCTATTTGTAATCTCCGGCTTAAAACTGTCAGAGGGCAATTCTATCGAAATATCCGTTGAACCTCACAGCGGCACACGCTGCCCAAGATGCTGGAATCATTCAGGCGGCAGCGGTCAGGGGGAAGACGCCGAGCTGTGTCCAAGGTGCTATGAAGTGGTCGCGGCTCAAAGATAAGCTGAAAAACATAACTGTTGAGGATTGCATGAAACAGCGTTTATTGTGGTTGATTTTGCCTCTGACGGCACTGCTGTTGGACATAGTTTCAAAAGCATGGGTACTGAAAATATTGAAGCCTGGCGAACAGCTTACAGTCATCAAGGGATTTTTCTATATCAAACTGGGCTTTAACCCGGGAGCGATTTTTGGAATGCTGCAAAACGCCTCCCCTTGGCTGCGCGGAATTATATTCTTGGCAGCCGGCCTCGCCGCTTTCGCCTATTTTGGATGGGAATTTTTCAAATCCAATACGCCAACTTCTCAGCGCTGCGCTCTTGGTTTAATACTGGGAGGAGCGCTGGGTAATGGCTTGGATCGCTTAATGCGCGGTCATGTGGTTGACTTCCTGGATTTCTGGTTCGGCTCTTGGGAGTACTGGGTTTTTAATCTAGCGGATAGTTTTATCGTTATCGGCGCAATTTTGTATGGCATTGTGGTATTGTTTGATTCTAAAGCCAAAGGGAAAGCCATTTAAGATGAAAGGGGCAGCCTTTTCAAGGGTGAAGTCAAAGTTAAATGAAGACAGTAACTAAAAGAATGGGAATTGGCTGGTGAAGTTCCAAAGCAATTCAAATTCAGCATTCAGCTTGCCGAAAGGGGACGGCCCATGCTAAACATTGCCATTCTAGGTTACGGTACGGTCGGCTCCGGCGTTTTCGACGTTTTGGGGCAAAACAGCGAAAACGTTGAACGACAGGTGGGGCAGCCTGTTAAAGTTAAGCGCGTTTTCGTCAGGCGCGATTACCCCGGCAGTGAAGCAGACCCATATGTGACCCGCGATATAGACGATATTATGAACGATGGGGACATTCGTATAGTAGTCGAGGCTATGGGCGGCCTTGAGCCGGCTTACTCTTATGCGAAACGCGGTTTATCGCTTCGCAAGCATATCGTTACTTCAAATAAGGAATTGGTCGCCGAGTACGGAGCCGAACTTCTTGCCCTTGCGCGCGATAACGGCGTTAATTTTTTGTTTGAGGCCAGTGTTGGCGGCGGCGTTCCGCTAATCGCCCCCATAGCCCGTAATTTGCTCTTTGATGAGATACTATATATAGAAGGGATTTTGAATGGCACCTCGAATTATATATTGACGGAAATGAATGTGGCGGGGAAAGGCTTCGCGGAAGCCCTCCGCGAGGCTCAAGCTTCGGGATACGCGGAAAGCGACCCGGCGGCGGACGTTGAAGGGCTTGATGCCTGCCGCAAGCTTTCCATCCTGCTATCACTCGTGTCGGGCCGCCGCGCCGTGTGGACGGATATCGAAACCCAAGGAATCGCGCGGCTCACGGAGGCTGATTTTTTATGCGCCAAATCCCTGGCGTACAACATAAAACTTATCGCCGGCGCACGGCTTTCGGGGTTGTCCGCCGAAGCCTATGTCGCGCCGCGACTTGTTCCTTACGGGCATCCGCTGTATAGCGCGGATGGCGTGTACAACAGCGTCCTGCTTGGCGCGAAAGTCGTTGGAAATGTCATGTTTTACGGACATGGCGCGGGAAAATACCCGACGGCATCGGCTGTTGTCAGTGATGTTATTGAGGCTGCCCGAAAGATAAATGAAAATACAGGTATTTACTGGTCAAGCGAAACACTGGATATTGTCCCCCCTACCCGCGCCGAAAGAAGAATGATACGCGCGGAATGCGGCGAAGGATTTGAAGCTGCCGCCGCACGATTGTGGCCGGGAGCGCCGCGTGTTTCGTCAAAACATTGTCAACGCGAAACCGCATGGCTTACGGAGGCGGAAGATTCATCGGCAGCACGGGAAAAGTTGGCCGCCCTTGAGGAGACGTCACCGGGGACAAGGGTTTTAAACGTGATCAGCATAATCGGCATATGAGGAGGCATTACAGTTGCTTATAGTACGCAAATACGGCGGCACTTCTGTGGCGGACGTGCAGAATATCATCTCAGCCGCGTCAAATATAGCCAAGACTTATTCGGACGGGAACCGCCTAGTTATCGTTGTTTCGGCGCAGGGAGACACAACGGACGAATTGTTGGCGAAAGCTGCTGAAATAAGCGGCGACGCGGGGAAGCGGGAGATTGACGCTCTTATATCGACGGGTGAGCAGCAGTCCGCGGCGCTGATGGCGATAGCCTTGCGCACGCAAGGCCTGCCCTCTGTTTCCCTAAATGCGGCGCAGTCCGGTATAAACGCCACGTCGGTATACGGCAACGCACGGATAAAGTCGGTTGACCCGGAAAGGCTGCGGTTTGAGCTTGAACGAGGCAATACCGCCGTCGTGGCAGGTTTTCAGGGGATGAATAAATACGGCGATGTGGTGACAATCGGACGCGGCGGGTCGGACACGACGGCGGTCGCGCTGGCAGTCGCGCTGAACGCAGAACTTTGCGAAATATGCACGGATGTTGATGGTGTTTATACCGCCGACCCGCGTATAGTAAAAAACGCCAGGAAAATCCGTGTAATAAGTTATGATGAAATGCTGGAGCTTTCGTCACTAGGCGCGAAGGTTCTGCACAACCGCTCGGTTGAAATGGCGAAACGATACCGTGTCCCGCTCATCGTCCGCTCAAGTTTTTCAGATGCGGAAGGGACATTAGTTAAGGATGTACCATATATGGAACGGATGTATGTCAGCGGTGTAACTGTGGATAAGGAAATAGCGGGCGTTACGCTTCTGGGCGTAAAGGACAAGCCTGGAGGAGCCTACAATGTTTTTTCTTTGATAGCCCGAGAGGGCGTTTCTGTGGGCGTAATCACCAGAACGGCAGGCGCGGGGTCTGGAGACATATCCTTTACTGTCGCACGTTCCGAATTAGGCAAGGTCTTGGGCGCGCTGGAGGAAAACAAAGGCGTCATTCACTACACCGATCTGAAATATGACGACCGCGCCGCGAAAATATCTGTCGTAGGCGCGGGCATGGAATCGACGCCGGGCGTTGCTTCCGGTGTATTCGAAGCTCTTTACGCCGTTGATATCGGCGTAAAAATGATATCTACTTCAGAGATAAAAATTACCATCCTGGTTGACGAGAGAGACGCGGAAGCGGCGGTAAACGCGATACATGACAGGTTTTTCGCCATGGGTACGCAGGATGCGGAGAAGCGATGAAGGCATACAATGTGGCTGTTGTCGGGGCAACCGGCATGGTGGGTCGTGAAATCCTCAAAATCCTTGATGAAAGGTATTTTCCCACAGCGAACTTATATCTGTTTGCCACGGCGCGTTCAGTTGGTACTGTAATCCGCTGTAACGGCGGCAATTATACCGTTGAGGAACTAACACAGGAATCATTTAACAAAAGCGGCGGTATTGATATCGCGCTGTTTTCGGCGGGCGGCGAAACTAGCCTGCGATTCGCCCCAATCGCCGTAGAGTATGGATGTACCGTAGTGGACAACAGCTCCGCTTGGCGCATGGACGAAGACGTGCCGCTGGTGGTGCCGGAGGTCAACCCAGAGGATATAGCACGGCATAAAGGTATTATCGCGAATCCCAACTGCTCTACCATACAAGCCGTCGTCGCTTTGAGCCCCCTTCATAAGACTTATTGTTTAAAACGGATTGTGTACGCGACATACCAAGCTGTTTCAGGAGCGGGGATGGGCGGCTGGCGCGATTTGGAGGAAGAAGGCGCGCCTGCGACATTCCCGTTTCCAATAAAGGGTAATTGCATACCCCATATTGGCGATTTTTGTGACGGCGGATATACCAAAGAAGAGATGAAAATGATAACGGAAACGCGAAAAATCCTGC
>JAITCJ010000005.1 GCA_031283145.1 Holophagales bacterium
AGTAGTAATATATACGACAGATGGCTGCGCCTCCTTAAAGCGCTGTATGGTCGCTTTTTCCCATTCAAGAAGCGGGCCGCGCGGCTCCACAGGGCGCGGATACGCGACGGCAGTTGATCGTTGAAAGGCCAAAGTCCCGCACCAACCGGCTAAAATACCAGCAGTAAGCAGTGTAATGATGAGAGTGGAACGGCGCATGACAGATCTCCAAATTTCATCCTCAAATCTATAGCTCCGGTGGTCAATAGGTTATATAGTGAAACAACTTTAAAACGGTACGTTGCCCTGTGCCTTTCGTCTGCGCTATCGTTCCGCTCACCGCCTGACGGCGGCTCACTTCACTACAGCGCAGCCTTGGCACTTCGTGCCTCCCACTTGGACAAACAGGATAATTTTAAAGTTGATTGACTATACTCAACAAACCTGAAAAACAGGTTGAAAAGAATGGAATATACGTAATTTCTTTGGCATTCTATGGATTGCTGTGTCTTTTTTTGAAAGGATGAATCATGGCTCAAGTTACACTGAAAGGCAATCCATTTAACACGTCTGGCTCACTGCCGGCAGTTGGGTCTGATATACCGGCTTTTACGCTTGTGAAAGCAGATCTTGACGAGATCAATCAGGCTGACATTGTTGGTCAGAAAACGGTTTTTAATATTTTTCCCAGCATAGACACACCGACATGCGCTGCCAGTGTTCGCGCTTTCAACGCGAAAGCCAGTCAAGCCAAAGGCGCTAAGGTCTTATGCGTTAGCCAGGACCTTCCTTTTGCCGCCGCCAGGTTTTGCGCCGCCGAGGGCTTGCGGGATGTGATCACGGCAAGCGCGTTCAGGAATCCTGAATTTGGTAAAACATTTGGTGTAACTTTAGTTGATGGTCCGCTTAAGGGATTATTATCCAGATCCGTGATAGTGGCAGACGCTGAAGGCAAGGTATTGTACACACAGTTGGTGCCGGAAATATCCGATGAGCCGGATTATGAAGCCGCGTTGAAGGCGCTGTAGGAGGTATTATATGGCATTTACGCCAAATTCAAGGCGAAACAGCCAGATGGCGGATATCAACATGACTCCGCTGATTGACGTTATGCTTGTTTTGCTGATTATTTTTATGGTGGCGGCGCCAATGCTGACAACAGGCATGGAAGTAAGCCTCCCTGAGTCGCGTACTGGAAAAAACCTGGAAAGTCAGGTTCCGGTGGTTATATTGGCCGGAGATGGCAAGTATCAATTTGAAAATAGTGTTATGACTGCGACGCAGTTGCAGACCGAATTGAAAAAGCGGGCTGTTGGCGCGGCTAAGGCTCAGGGTGTCGTTGTTCGCGGCGATCAGCATGTTTCGTACGGAAAAGTTATAGAATTGATGGATCTTATCAGGGAAGCCGGTTTTACAAATGTGGGACTATCATCCCAGCAAGCCGTTTCTCCGCAAAAAAGCAATAGCAAATGGTGAGGCATAAGTGAGTCGAGAACTGCAACTCTTGCTGCATGAGCGCGCTCACATTCGCGTTCTGCGCTGGCCTGTGGGCTTGTGCGTGAGTTTTGGACTCCATCTGGCAATAGGTGTCGGCATTTTGATTTCGCCCAATTCAACACCCGAAGCGCGTCAGGAAAAAATCAGGTGGATAACCCTTCCTGCCGCTGCCGGCGGCGTTTCCGGCGGGTCGGCTCCAACAGAGGCGGGTCAGACAAAAGGCAGGCAACGCCGCGTTGAAGAAGTTGCGCCGATTCCAGCTCCATCTGCGCAGCCTCGTCAAGTAGTGATAGAAACTCCAAAACCGACCGAAGTGATTCTCGAAAAGCCAAAGCCTCCCGCCCAGCTTCCGAAAGGGATCAATCCTGATCCCGCGAGCCGTGGTACCGCGCCAGCAGCGGCAAAGGGCGCTTCACCGGTTCAGAATGCTGTTCCCGGCGCCGCCGGTAGTGGAAATGGCGGCGGCTTGGGACAAGGTACAGGGATTCCCGACCTTCGACCAACCAAAGGAATTATGGGTGGTACAGGAATACTGCAAGAGTTCATTGGCGTAAGTGATTTTCCGCTCTGGTACGCGCAGCAGGTTCAGGACGCTGTAACACGTAACTGGATTCAAATGCGCGGCGGCGAGGGCAGGGTTCAGATTTATTTCCGAATACTAAAAAGCGGTAAAATCGAAGCGGCGAGAATAGAAATATCCAGCGGTAAACCTGATCTTGACGATTTGGCTCTACAAGCTGTAAAGAGGACAACACTCCCGCGCCTGCCCGAAGATTTTGAAAGCGACTCGCTAGGCGTAAGATTTTGGTTCAATTACGGTAAGTAGTGATAGACTGTTGTTACATCATTCCAGCACTCGGAAAATAAACATCACTATAGACGCAGTCAGAGGAATAGAGCTTGCGGCAATGTACATCACCCAAACTTTCTTGTGCCCAAGATTTGCAGTTAAGCCACCGTCAATTTGGTGCGGCCTTGGTACAAATAATCGTTTGTCCTTTTTGTTAAAGTAAAATAAATCCCCGCCTTTCCAAAACTCCGCTTGCAGAGCCGGGTCGTTCTCCAACAGCACACTTTGCAACACTCTTTGCGCTTTATAGTCCCCCTTAATAACAACCAGTACTAATGCAATGAGAAGGCTAAGCAAATATACACCTAGCCCCAAGCCAACTCCAGCTTGACCAAGTATGGGCCGCAAGGTCAGCGCAAAGCCAAACAACAAAAATCCTGTTGTCACAATGCCGCGCATTGGCAATAAAGCGGCCATCACATCTTTGCCAATGGATACAATTAATGTAAAGATACTCCAGAATAGTGCGGCAATTACAATGAACTCCATTACTGTTATGTCAGTGTTTATAAAACGCTTTGCTGCTCCATTCATCTGTACGGGGACTATTCCGTGGAGCTTTGGTCTTAGGGCCGAATATGCGACAATGACGCACAATAAGGTAAGCAACGGCAATATGTCCCAGTATGAAAATAACAGGCGCTTGTTTTTTTGTGTTTGGCTATTTTGTATGTTTGTGTCCTTTCCGGCGCTTTATTAAAATCAGTGTGTTGCCAAACTCGGAGGCGATTGTGTTCACTGAGTCCATGACCTGTTTCATGAAATACACGCCTCTTCCGCTTGGCTTTAACAGATTCTCCAGCAAATTTGGGTTTGGAATGGACTCCAGATCAACACCGCCGCCCTGATCCACTATTTGGATCTCAATTTGCTCAAAGCTTGGGATAAAAGATACAGATACAGTTTTAGACTTGTCCAGCTTATTACCGTGACGCATGGCGTTGGCAATGCCCTCTTGGATAGCCAGCCAAATTCTCTCGCCGTCTTCCTTAGAGAAACTCATATGTTTGAGCAACTCTCCCCCAACAACCTGGATCAGGTCTATAAACTTGAGGTCCGTGTTGCAAGTAAGTGTGACGGGCAACAAGGGTGAAGACTCTGCCATGTCAAAAACCCTTCGGAAACAGGAATCTGAAAAAAAACAGACTAACTGAAAATCAGAAATTTGTCGCAAAATTATTTAGAGATTTTTTGGTATGACGTACTATTAACATGTTTAGAATAAAAT